>CAMLDA010000013.1 GCA_946478715.1 uncultured Candidatus Saccharibacteria bacterium
CGTCGCTTGTACCCGTGGCTACATAATCAGCGGCGTCCTTTTCAGCCTGGGTGGAATTGCTGGCGGCCACTATCTTGGTAGCTGTAGAGCGGTCACTAACCCACTTGGTGCCGTTGTATTGGATGAGCTGGTTGGTGGTGGTGTCGTAGTACAGGGTGCCGGCGGTTGGGCTGGCAGGACGAGTGCCGGTGGCGCCGCCTATTATGGTCAGAGTCTTCCCGGCAGCCACTACCGTATTTTGGTTCAAGTCGATTTCGGTAGCATTGGCCCCGCCAACGCTCAAAGCTATGGCAGAGCCCGTGTCTATAGAAGGGGTCAACACCGAGGTGTCCGCATACAAAGTTCGCCAGCTGTTGGCGGCGGTGCCTAAATCTAATCCGTTATCAGAATTGGGGGTTAGGCTGGCATTGATGGCTACGCCAGACAAATTATCTAAAGCCGTGGTAGCGTAGTTTCCAGCCGCCTGGTAGCCGGTACAGACGGAGCCGGTAGTACAGATAGTGCCGTTCTCTGCCGGCAGATTTATGGTGTAGGTACCGGCCGCCGGATCAAGCGGGACTATGGATATGGAGCCGGTCGAGCCGGTGTAGTTGAACTGCAGATTGCCGGTTAATCCACTGGCGCCGCTCTTGCCCAGCACTACCTTGCCGCTTGAGGTGTCTGCCGTAAGGACACTGGCGCCGGAGGCGTTCTGGATCTGGAAGGCGGTAGCGGAATTAGTGGCGTTGCGGAAGCTGGCATCGCCGTTTTCGGTCAGCGGCTGATTACTATAGATATTCCCGCTGACAGTAACATCATGAATAGAGGCAGCATGCGTGCCATCACCCAGGAAGTGGTTGCCGGCCAGATAGTTGCCAGTTGCACCGGAGTTATTAATATCAATGGCGTAACAGCTGCCAGTACAGCTGCTTCCAGCGGTAGCGTTATCAGTTATATCGTTACCGGTTATAGAGTTATTGGTAGAAGTAGATAGAAGTACCACGCCTTCATTATTTCCCGACCCACCATTGTCATGTATTTTGTTGCTTGATACAGCATTGTCATTACTCGCGTTAAGATTGATACCCCCGGAAGCGTTCCCTTGAGCGACATTCCCTGTGACCGAGTTGTTATTTGAAGTATAAATTCTTACGCCATAATTACCATTCCCCTGGACAGTATTACCTATAATTGTGTTTTGATTAGACGACGTTTCCAGATTTATGCCGTAGTTTGTATTACCCTGGCTTGTGTTACCCGATATCGTATTGTTTGTCGCGTTTAGGCCGTAAATACCGGAAGTACTGCTGCCGGTAATAGTGTTCCCAGCAATGGTGTTATTACTGGAAGTGTTAATGAGTATTCCATTCACATCACCTTGAGAAGTATTGCCCGTGACAGATATCCCACTGGAGCTCCCTAGGTTGATACTATTGCCATCATTACCGATAAATTTATTACTCGTAATCGTTGTGGCATGCGACCCTTCTACTTGGATGCCGGATGTCCAGTTCCAAGTACCATATAGGTTCTGAACTGTAACACCTGCTACTTTTCCTCCTACTCTGATAGCCCCGCTTCCAAGGCCACCTAGGTAAATACCGACCATGTGCCCTGAGCTCTGGTTCGTCTTATTCCCATCAATCATCAAGTCCCTAATGGTGACGTTCGTGCCAGTCGCCGTATCCGTGTTGGTAATCATGTTGTAGCTGCCATTCTGAGCATTCGGAATAGTTATGACTGTTCCTGCTCCGGCGCCGGCTAGCGTGGTGTTGTTGGGCACGGAGATGGCGGCACTGATGGAGTAAGTGCCTTCCATCAGATAGACAGTGCCACCGGCGGCAGCCGTAAGAGCTGAGTTAATCGTAGCCTGGTCGCCGGTGCCGGTAGCTACATAGTCGGCGGCATCTTTGGCGGCTTGGCTGCTGTTGCTGGCGGCCACTATCTTGGTAGCTGTACTGCGGTCGCTCACCCACTTGCTGCCGTTATATTGGATGAGCTGCTTGGTGGTGGTGTCAAAGTAGAGCGTACCGGCGGTTGGGCCGGCCGGACGGGTGCCGGTGGCGCCGCCGGTCAGGACTATGCTTTGGCCGGTACCAACATTTACGCCGCCGTTTGCCGCAATCGAATTATCAAACGTGTTATTGCCGCTAAAGTCGTTGTTAGCGGCCACATAAGCTATGCTGCTGGCCAAACCGACCGACAAATCTCCGGAGGTTATTGTGCCGTCGGCTATCTGAAGCGACGTCACCTTGCCGGTGCCAATGGAAGCGACGCCGGAATTGTTCACCGTAATATCGCCGGATATGGAATGATTTTCCCAGTTACCGGTAGAAGAGTTGTAAACCAGGAAGTTGGTGTCGGCCAAAGTATTGATGGACAGAGCCGTGCCCTTAAGCTTGTCGACGGAAAGCGAATTGTAACTACCCGAAACATCGCCGCTGAAGGAGGTGGTCTGAAGCAGCACATTCGTACCGCCCTGCTGAAGAGTGGTGGCGTTCAATGTACCGGCTACTGAAACCGTGGTCCCGTTATCGCTTAAGATAGAATCACCGATAGTGAAACCGCTGCCGGTAAACTTAGCCAGCTTACCGGCTGTGCCGCTGCCGCCGATGCTGCCGCCCGACACGCCGGTACAGTTCCCGGCGGTGGTACAGATGGTGTAGGTACCGGCCGTCTCTGCGGCATCAAAGTCGTACACCACGTTACCCACCGGCACGCCCGCAAAGCCTATGGTTGTTGAATTGGTGCCGTTAGTAGCAACGAGCGTGGAAGAATAGGTCCCGTTCAGGTTCAAAGTGTCGCCGCTTGCGCCAATGCCCAGAGCCGCTCCGCCAGCCGTAATGCCGGGCGCGGTGATTGAATTAGAGAACGTATTGCTGCCGCTAAAGGTTTGGTTGCCATCCAGATAGCCGACATTGGTCAAGGTACCGGCCACGTTTATGGACGTATTGTTTATCTGGTAATCATTACCGCTGGTGACGTTGATACTGCCGGCCGCCGTCACCACTCCCGCCGCCTGGCTTAGCAGCGAATCGCCAATCGTGAAGCCGCTGCCGGTAAAGATGGCGACCTTGCCGGCTGTGCCGCTGCCGCCGATGCTGCCGCCCGAAACCCCTGTACAGTTGCCGGCGGTGGTACAGATATCATTACCATTTACTTTTGCGCCGGCGGCGCTGACGCTGAAGTACTTGGTCGCACCGGTGTTATCGGTGACAGTGAACAAATCCACGCCCAGCGGGGTAGCAGCATCCTGGACGCTAAGTGCCTTGGTCTTCAGGTGGAAGGAATTATCGCCCAAGAAGATATTATCGGCGCTCAAAAGAGCAACATTTGTGCTCAATCGGCTGTCGTTAAGCGTGCCCGAACTGATGCTGCCGGCGTTCAGGCTGGTAAGGTTGGAGCCGTTCAGCACCGGCAGGATACCGCCGGCAGTCAGCTGCACCAGCTGACTGGCGCCGTTAAAGGTGTTGCCCGCTTTTGTTACGTTGGCGCTAAGACGGCTATCGTTAAGCGTGCCGGTGCTGATGTTGGCGGCATTGGTGTAATAACTGCCGGCTTGTCCGCCTAACTGCGCGGCGTTCACGTTGGTAAGCCCGGAGCCACTACCGCTGAAATTAGTGGCGGTTGCCGTGCCGGTGATACTGATGCCTGAACTGCTGACGGCAAAGTATTTGGTTGCGCCGCCATTATTGGTCACTTCAAACAGATTCGTGCCCAGGGGCGTGGCGGCATCCTGGACCTGCACCAGCCCGCTGGCAGCGCTCAGCACAATATGCGCCGGAGCCGATGAATCATAAACCTCTTGCAGTGTAGGTGTGGAAGCTCCGGCACCAGCCACGCAGCTGCCGCTGGTGATAATACCGCCAACAACGGTGGCGTTCTGAATCAGATCCCCGGAACTACAGCTGATAGCCGCACCGGCCGTGCCGCCAACGCTGTAAGCCGACGCGTCAATACCCCCGCTGGCCTGTATTTGTGAGCTAAAGGTGTTAGCGCCGGTAAAATTATTGTTCGCCGGCGTCAGCGCCACGTTGCCGCTTAGCCGGTTATCGTTCAGGGTGCCCGTAATGATATTACCGGCGTCCAGCGCCGTCAGCCCGGAGCCGTCGCCGGTGAACACGTTCCCGGCGGCCGTAAAGCTGTTAACGCCAGTGAACACATTGTTGCCATTCAGCTTGGCGTAGCCGTTAAGCTGCTGGCTGGTGTTAGATATACATCCGGCCGTCGTACATACCAGAACACCGTTCAGCGTCAGCCCCTGGCCGCTAAGTGAAAATCCGCCGTTTGGCGACAAGATATTCCCGTTAATCGATACATCGCCGTTCACTTGCAGCCTGGCGCTGCCGGTAGGAGCCTGCCCGATGCCTACCCGGCCGGTGGCTGTGTCGGCCACTATCAGGTTGCTCCCGGAAGCGTTCTGAACGCTGAAGCCGTTGGCCAAATCATTCTGGACTACCACTGACCCGTTAACGCTCAGAGTGCGTCCCTGGGTAATCTGAGTATCATAGTTGATTTGCAGCTTAGCTTGCTTATCGTTCGCTACTACCGAGCCGCTTCCCAGGTTGGCAAAGTTAGAACCGGTCTGATTATTATTCTTGCCGCCGCCGTTTCCAAACCCGAAACTGCTGATGGCAAAGCTGCCGCTGGCTATCAGCACCACCGAAAGCACCGCCAGTACCAGCCGGTTGCGGCTCTGCAGGTTGCGCCAGATTCCCGGACGGTAAGCCTGGGCGTCGTCTTCGGCCACGATTTTGCGCTGGTTAATCAGTTCCAGCGGGCTTTCCAGGGTATCTTCGCTTTCAAGGCTGGCAACCGGATTTTTCAGCTGGGCCGGAGCGATGTCAGCGGATGTGGGCAGTATATCCGCCCCGGCAATCCGGACAGGTACCTGCTCGGCTTGGGGAGCCTGCGGCGCCGGAGTATTCTGCGGCAAGGGTTCCTGAGGACTCGCCGGATTCATACCTGCGTCCTTTCCAGCGAGCCTACCGGCGAGGCTATCTCGTTCTTAGGTATCTGCAGGCCCATGGACTGCCCATGGTTCATGCGCATTTCCAAATCGTGCTCGAGTAATAATCTTGCTCGCTGAAGGCGCTTTCGGCAGCGCGCCGAACAGGTCTTAGCATCACGCCTCCCGCTTAGGGGTGCGTAGCAATACACACAGGTTTTTTTCTTTTGGCGCGCCATTTTGATTTGGAATTTGTTTTAAGTTTTAGATTTTAGTAAAACTTACGTTTAATTATCGGGGTTAAGCGTGACACTGTCAAGGTGTTAATGTGTGACATTTTCAATGCAGTAGGTAATCATTAATTACAACGATTTTGATTTAATTTTCGTTGTATATATGCCTACGTATTCAATTTAACTGGGTAATACCTCGTTTATTGGTTCTATGTTGTAGTGGATATCCGTAAACTGATTGATGTAAAAATTAATAAGAGATGTTTTTATCCACAGGTATCAACTATAAAGATATGCCAGAACCGGGCTTTTTTTCTTAATAATCTCCGGGGAGTGGGCGCTCGCGGCGCCCACTCCCCTTCCGTCCACCTACGCTGCGGCCAGTGCCGCTTCGTCGAACTCGAGCTCCAGCTCGGTCTCGTCGAAGTCGCGCCAGACGGCCCCGGGCCGGACAGCCCGCGCAAGCACGCCGCGCAGCCAGGAGCGCTCCTTGGCCTCCAGGCGGTCGGCCGTCGCCTTCAGGACGAAGATCACGTCGTCCTTGGTAGACGGTGTAGCTAAATTAAACCATGTCTGCCCGCTTATTGCGAACAGTCTTTTCTGAACTATAAAGGATGCTCTATAGGAGTATAAGCGGGCTGAGGCCTTACCTTTTCGCCGCCTTGGGCGCCGGCTGCATAGCCGCGGCTCTTTAAAACGCTGTCGCTGGCCAGGCCCGACGGCGCGACGTCGCCCAAAATTGTCCTGTTATATCCAAGGTCGCGTTCGGCCTGGCGCATCAGCGCGTCTAGCGCCTTCTTTGATAAGCTGCCGCGGCCGTTGTGCCGAATTTGCGGGTCTTTATTCATTGTTTCTCCTTCTTATCGTCCGTTATCGCGGCCAGATAGCTGAACTGAAATAAATCCCACAGGTGACTGCCGGTCCTTACCCCGCTTAAGGTGTTACGCAGAAATGGTATGACAGTTTTAAGTTTTCTGGAACGGGCCAGAAGCTTATGGCGCTCCTGCCAGCTTAGCTGGCGTTTTGAGATTTCTGATAGCAGCTGCTTAGCGGTATCCAGTTTGCGATATATTACTCGCCCACCCTGTATTTCCAGGCTGGCATCTCCGCTGGCGAGGCCTATGACATCCATATTGGTCATACCGTCAAGACTGCTTTCTATATCCGCTTCGCTGGCACCTAGGTTCTTGGCGCCCCGTATCTCGTAGAAGAGTTTTCTGGCCAGCATTGATTTGGCGACACCCCAGTCCAAGGCCTCGGGCGGCACTTCATCCCTTAGGTGGGCTATCAGCCTCCAGACGTTATCCACAGGATTCATTTCGTAGCCCACGTCTTTTACAAACCGGGAGCCTTCCCGAACTTCCCCGTGCTGCAGCCAATAATCAACCTGTCTTTCTCTTAGCAGGTCGCGGAGCGTAGGGGGCGGCGTGTCGGGCAGGTTTACCTCGGGAGATTCCCAAACGTCAAAAGAATCCTTGGCTTCCTTTACCCGTTCAAGTGCTGCTTCTAATGATTCCGGCGGAACAAATTTTTCTTGATAAAGCCTGAGGGCCAGGCCGTGGCTATCTGCTCCTTCCCCAGAAGAAGGGGCTGATGTGACGTGTTCTAAAGTTTCGGTGACTGACATTTTTGTTTTTGGATTAACTATTCTATATTAGCATAAACACTTTAAAATGTCAACCAAACAAGCCTCCGCCTTCGGCTTCTTCCTCTTTTTCTTCGGACGCCTCGGCCTCTTCTTTGGCTTCTTCCAGCTCCTTTTTCTCCTCTTCTTTTTCTTCTATTTTCTCTTCCAGTTCATCCGGCTCTGGCATGTTGGCCTCCTATACTCCAATTAGTCCTAACGCCAGGCATTATGCCCGCTAATAGGCGGCCGCGATATAAAAAATCCCACATCCCCGCAGATATATCCGCTTGTGCTTGCATAAGCCGTCCTTAACGGAGAGAATTATTAGATATAAAGTTTTAGCCAAGATAAATGATTGACCCGGTAAACGATAAAAGTATTGAAATACCCGCTCTTACTTCAGAGGTGGACGAGGTAAAGCTACTATGGGATGAAGCACTGGCGCCATTCCGGGAAACGCTGGCTTACGGGCGCCGCGATATGAGTTACAGGCTAGTAGATGAGCAGGAGCGCCTAAGGCTTGCGAATTCCATCCTGGGCTTCGTAAGGGACGGCTGCACCCTGCTTCGCGATATGATATACGCCGAAGTCATTCCTCTTGAAAGAGAAGGTCTGGCTATAACCAAGGAAGTCGTTGAAATCAGCCAAAGGGTATTAGCAATTGACGGTTATGCCTCAGCCGAGGTAAATATCCATCAGGAACCGGCCAGCGCCGACATCATTGATTTCCCCGCCGGTCCAGACCCCTCTGAGCACGAAGACGATGCGGCGGCTTCCGAAGACGATGTACAGCCAGAGCCGCCAGCTCCGCCGGAAGACCTTCTCCCTGCCCCCGAAGAACTCCCGGAATACATAGAAGTTAACGGTTACAGGATTGAGACCAGCCGCCTGTCCGGCTTGAACCAACACGAGAGCTTTATATTGTCTCGTCTGCCCTACCTGCTAGCGGAAGGCTCATTCGCCAGGAAAGATGTCCTGGCTTTGGGCTTCTTCCCCGATGGCACGGACGGCGCCCGGGCCCAGGCCTTCAAAAAGGCTATCGCGTCCTTATCCTCTAAGCTTGAGGCTGCCGCCGGCGCAAAGGTGCTGGCATCTGTCGGCAATAGGGCTACCAGCCGCTACGTGGCAGCTTCGGCGGCACGGACGACGTCCTCTCCGGTAAAGAGAGCTGGTCCGCCCGTCAATAATCCGCCCGGGTCGGCCGGACAAGAACCAGGCCATGATGAAGATGACGCACCCGAGCCCAAGCAGGTATTCCGGAATAGTATCGCGGAACGGATGGAGGAGCCTCTGGAGCTTAAGCTGGCGGCGCGGCCGGCAATTCAGGCTTATATATCCCAAAAGCATGCAAAGTCCAAAAAAGAGATGTCCACGCACGACCAAAGCCTGATAGTCTTAAGCCGCCATTTTGGTATCGGCGCTGAAGATGGCGCGGGTATAGATATGATTTCGCTCAGCGACACTATGGGACTATCGCCGTATTCAATCAGGAACTTCGTAAGAGAGGCCTTGAAGGCCTGTGATAGCCGGGAAGCCAAGGCCTACCTGGACTACCTGGATTCACAATAATTCTTAGTCTTCCTGGCCGCCCAGCGCTTCTTCAACCTGTTCGGTGCAGCGATCAATAACGTCCCTGATTATAGCTTCTATGCGCCTTCTGTACTTGCGGGCTGTGACGATGTTCTGAAGATAGCTGTCCGAATACAAGGTAACTCTTACAACCTCTTCCAATGATAGACCGGGCCGGCCGCTGGCGGTGCGCCGCGGCTCGCTGGGCAGGATGTTGTTATCACGGGCGCTTACCACGCTGGCGACGCTCAACTTAGGAAAGATGTTTAGCAACTGTTCGCGGGTATATACCTTATCGGCGCGGAACCCTTCTAAGAAAGTCAGTGCCGTAGTTTCGGCGACGGACTCCACCAGCCCTATCATCTC
Organism: uncultured Candidatus Saccharibacteria bacterium; assembly: GCA_946478715.1. The sequence goes on from CAMLDA010000013.1 coordinate 8,723, forward strand.
TTCTTCCAAACGGTTCTTGAACTGGATTTCGCCGGTCCTGCGCCTATCTTGAGCCGCGCGGTCAAAGATTACTTCTTCTTGCCGCCAGTGTTCGACAGTCTGCGGCCCTGCTGGTTCATTTTCCGTATCTTCCGGCGGCTCCAGGGCCTCTGTGATGCCCTTGGGCGATATCGCCGCGATAATCATGCCGTTCGCGTCCACGGCCTCCAGCCGCAATTCGCCGCCTAATTGATGGGGTATGACCTGGGCCTTAAGCAGCTGGTCCACGAAGAACCTTTCATTAGGGGTCAGGTCGTAGATATAACGCAGCAGGCCGTATTCCGGCGAGGCTTTATCAAGCGTCTTTTTATAACGCGATAT
>CAMLDA010000014.1 GCA_946478715.1 uncultured Candidatus Saccharibacteria bacterium
CTTTTCGGCGGCCAAAAGTCTATTTTAAATGCTAGCGCCTGCGGCTCTTGGCGTGTGTCGCATGAGAGAAACCGAGCATAGAAAGCAGCAGCAGCAGAGCTGCGGCTACCAATGCGCCTATCCCCGCATAGTAAGCAACCATACCTACAGTGTCGAATGCATAGGCGTTAAGAAGCAGCCCGCGTAGTGTCTCGCCCCGGAAAACCGTCTGCACCTGGCCGGCTAGTTTCGCGTCAGAAGGGTTCGCAAGGGAAGCCGTGCTGAGCTCAGAATAGGTTTTGCCGCCGCCAGCTCTTTTTAAATGGGCGGCTATATAATTATCGGCGAATACTTTAGCCTGGCTGCCTGTGAGCAGCTGCTGCCCGGCGTACTGGCTGACCTGGGACCGATCGACCGCCGGCAGGCTTGTAAGCGATTTGCTTCCTGCGTCAGGAAAAGTTATCTTTTCGGCCGCCAGCTGGCTCCTCACCTGATCGTGAATGAAGTTATGCGCGTAAAAAAGCGCCCCTGATGCCGCGATAAGAGCGACCGCTACTACCAGACCGGTTGAAGAAACCAGCCTGTCAATTGTGCTTCTGTTCATATTTATTTCCTTTATTATTAATTTTCGCTTACAGGATACCATAAGCGTCAATATTTATCTTTGATACCGTGCACTGAAATAAGCTCCCTGGTTCAAAATCTCTCCGGATGATATAATCACCCCTGTTACGGCGAATGTAGCTCAGTTGGTTAGAGCGTCTGTTTGTGGCACAGAAGGTCGTGGGTTCAAGTCCCATCATTCGCCCCAGGAATTATGAAAAAAAAGAGGAATATATTTTCTTTGCCAATCGGCATAGGCGGGGGCGTCCCTAGGACGGAGGATGAGTACAACCGCTTTGTCCTGCAGACAGTCCAGCCGGGCTTAGCCGGGTTAATGGATGGCAGCGTCAGCACGCTGGCCCCGATATTCGCAGTGGCATTCGCTACCCATAAACCCCATTTCGCATTCGTCACAGGCATCGCCGCCGCTGTCGGCGCGGGTATAAGTATGGCCTTCGCCGAAGCCTTAAGCGACACCGGAGAACTAACCGGTCGCGGGCGGCCGCTGAGGCGGGGAGTCATAATCGGGGCTATGACATTCCTGGGAGGAATTTTTCATACCCTTCCCTTCTTATTCAGCAATATAAATCACGCCTTAATAGCCGCCTATTTGGTAGTAGGTATAGAGCTGATGGCCATCGCGTATATCCGTTATAAATATTTCGATATGAAATTCTGGCTATCGATACTGCAAGTTGTAGTCGGCGGCGGGCTTGTGTTCGTGGCCGGTATCCTTATCGGCGCGGCTTAAGACTGCGCCAGGCGCAGAATAATTATTAGGCCCAGCGGCACCAGCATATTATCGGCGCCGTAAACAGCCAAGTTTTCCAGCAGCGTCAATCCCGGGGGAAGCAGCAGCAAGAGATAGTAATACTGCCTGAAAGAGAATACGTCATGCGCCGCCAGCAGGCCGGGAGTGAGTATCGAAGCCGATACTATCCAAAAAACCATCGTGCCTATGACGGTCTTTTTGGTACCCCAAACCTTATATTCCCAGTTGCGGCCAAAGCCTATGCCGGCGATAGCCGCTAAGCCGTCCGCCAGGGCGACCTCAAGAATCGCCACGGCAAAGAAAATCTTGTTACCGGACGCCAAAGAACAGATAAAAATCGCTAGAGCGAAAAAATAATCGCCATAAGTAATCCGTCTTACCCTTCCGTGGTAATTAAAGAACCCTACGTATTTGTTGCTGAACATTATCAGGACCATCAGCAGGCTCAGGGCCTGGATTGTACGCCAGCTTATCAGCCAGGGCCAAAAAGCTATAAAGGTACCGGCCGTGACATGCACGTATTTCCTTAGATACTCGCCCTTCAAAACTTTTCGCTCTCTTAATAATTCAGCGGTTAGAAGGATCAGGAAGATTCCGGCAAGGCAGATAAATACCTTAAGCATTATCTAAATTGTACTCTATAAATGGTCGGGGTGAGAGGACTTGAACCTCCGACCTCAGCGTCCCGAACGCTGCGCGCTAGCCAACTGCGCCACACCCCGGATATAGGATTTGTACGACAGGGGTAATTATATCAAAACTTATCTGTTATTTGATGTTTTTGTTCATTATCTGATATAACCCTATCATGCCGCTTAAGCCAGTATCTGATTCCCTGCGCGACACGTATGTGGTTTTAAAAAAATCTTTCCATTCGATAAAAGAACATCCCGAGCTGGCTATTTACCCCTATGTTGCTACGCTTTTCATATCCATAACTTATCCCCTTGTCAGCGCTACCGTTTTCGCCAATTGGTATGGAAGAGTGTTTTATAACGCCGGCAGCTACGTGCCCCACAGGATAGGGCTGATAGTCGGAATCGTGGGGTTCTCGGTTTTTTACGCGGCTCTTGTCGGGGCATATTTCAGCTGCATAGTGTCAGCGGCCGTCCTGGCAAAGCTTGAAAACCAACCGACTCCGCCGTTATTTGGCTTCCGCAGCGTGGGCCGGCACTTCTTCAGAGTGACGCGTTTCGCGCTCTTATCGGCCTTTGTCTTCCCGATAGGAGTGTATGCTCAGCGTAAAAAACTGCCCGATAGCTGGATAGCCGTTGGCGGCAGCTCGCTCACCCTGCACATGGCCCAGGTGGCGCCGTCCGTCCTATCCACCCATGAGGGCGTAGGAGATACGATCCGGCACACCGTTGAAGTCTTCGGGCGCGCTTGGCGCCAAGGCCTGGTACTCAAAATCTGCATGTATTCGGTAATTTTCCTGATTGCCGTACTGCCCAAGCTGATACAGCATGGCTTTTTCAGCAGCCCCTCCGCGGGAAGTTTCGGGTGGATATTAAGCCTGGAGATTGGCGCCTCCGGGCTGGTAGGCATCAAGGTCTTAAACAGCATTTTCACCGCGGTCCTTTACCACGAAGCCCGCAAACAAAAATAATTATTTTCTGCTTATCAGGTCGAGAGCTGCTTTGCAGGTGTCTTCAAGATTATCCAAGATAGGAACATCGGGCGTATCCTGCTTTATCCTGCGCCTGATATATCTTGCGTTTGAAAAATCACCGTCAATCCCGACAACCAGGTTGATTTTAGCCGAATGCTTTTTTTCCGCCCGCCATTCCCCCAGTTCCTGGCGGGTAGTTTGGGCGTACGGCCGGGGGAACCTTTTCCCCGGCTCTGTAGTCGCAGCCTCTTGATTAGCCAGCCAGAAGATTATAGCTCCCCAAGTAGCGGCTCTTCTTAAGTAATGGCTTTCCCAGTCAACCTGTCTTTCATAAACGAATTCACCGGGCCCATATTCCTTCCGCGGTGAGGCAACCAGGATATCCGGGTCTAAGTCCCCGATAATTTCAGCGGCTATGGACTGCCAATCCGGCGCGTCTTGTATAGGGCCCGCAAGGAATACTACCGGGCCTATCACCTCTTTTATATCAGGAGGTTGGAGTAAATTTGGATTGGGCATATGTGGTAATGGTCGGGGTGAAAGGACTCGAACCTTCGACCCCCGCGTCCCAAACGCGGTGCGCTAGCCAACTGCGCCACACCCCGATAACAGAGGTAATTATAGCAGAATCCGCAGTTTTAACTAGCTTGTATCGCCGAGCGCCGCAGCAAGCTACTTGGCATATTCGATGGCGCGGGTTTCGCGGATAACATTCACTTTGATGGTACCCGGGTACTGCATGGTCGATTCTATCTTGTTTGCGATGTCGCGCGCTAGGCGGATAGCCTGCAGGTCATCGATTGCCTTCGGCTGCACGAACACCCGGACCTCGCGGCCGGCGCTGATGGCGTAGGCCTTTTCAATCCCATCGAAGCTCAAAGCGGTGTTTTCCAAATCTTTCATCCGCTCAGCGAAATTCTCGGCGCTGATATTTCGGGCGCCGGGCCGGGCGCTGCTGATAGCGTCAACCACCCTTACGACTAAGGCTTCTACACTCGTGGCTTCCATGTCATCGTGATGCTGTTCGGCCGCCAGGGCTACTTCTTCTGGGGCCCCATACTTGCGCAGCATCTCGCCGGTTATATGGTGATGCTTACCTTCGACTTTGTGAGTAAGGGCCTTGCCCATATCGTGCGTCAGCGCGGCGTACTTGGCCGTTTTGACATTGGCTCCCAGTTCCTCGGCCAGCACGCCTGCCAGCTGAGCCATCTCAATAGAGTGCTTCAATACATTCTGGCCGTAGCTGGTGCGATACTTAAGCTCGCCCAAAAGCTGCAGGATTTCCTTGGGCACCCCTACGATTCCGACTTCGCGGGCAGCGTCTTCACCTGCCCTGACCACATCTTTCTGGACCTGTTTCTGGGCTTTTTCCACGACTTCTTCGATGCGGCCCGGATGGACTCGGCCGTCCTTAAGCAGCATCTCCATCGCCTGGCGGGCCACTTCCCGCCTTACGGGGTCAAAGCTGGAAAGGACTATCATGCCCGGCGTCTCGTCAACTAGTATATCCACGCCGGTCGCCCTCTGCAGGGCCTGGATATTGCGGCCTTCTTTACCGATAATGCGGCCCTTCATTTCCTCGTCTTCGAGCTTAATGGCCGTTACTGTGCGTTCGGCCGTGACCTCGCTCGCCATCCGCTCCATAGTAGTTGCTAAAATCAGGGCGGATTGTTCCTCGGCGTTCTCGCGGGCTTCGTTCTGGGCTTTGCTTATCAGGCCGAGCAAGTCGTTTTTGATATCGCGCTCGGTCATCTGCATCAATTTTTCGGCGGCTTCGGCCTTGGTGAGCTTAGCTATTTTTTCAAGTTTTTCCTGCTGTTTTGTCCGGATAGCGCGGATTTCGTTCTTTAGGTCTTCGACTTCGCTCTCAGCCTTGCGCAGGTTTTCCGAGCGCTTGTCTAAATCATCCAGTTTCTTATCCAGCGAATCCTCGCGGCCAAGCAGGCGCTGCTCCAGGTCTTTGAGCTCATTCCGGCGCTTCTGCTCATCTTTGCGGACTTCCTCGATACGCTTGGCGGCATCTTCTTCCGCTTTACGGATCGTCTCCGCGGCTTCTTTCTTTGCTTTTTGTAGTTCTTTCTTAGCTTCTTCGGCCGCGCGGCTTCCGCTCTGCTTAGTGTAAGCATAGACACCGCCGCCGCCCACGCCAAGGCCGACTATTGCCAGCACAATAGGCAGTACGACTTCCATTTTGTCCTCCTCTTGAAGAAGACCTTCGATCTGCCGAAAGTTTAAGCAATCACTTTCACTTCTTTAGCTGTAAACTCAGACAGTTTAGGTATTCAGATATTTTAGTAAAATTAAGCGGATTTATCCCAAAACTTCAAAATCCTGGGTAAATAATATCACAAACGCGGTTATTTGCGGGGCGGAGTGGTACGCGCCGGAGCGCCATATTCCGGAACCGCGGTCTTATCATCCCGGCCCTTTTCCAAATCGCCGATTGCCTGCTTGAGCCAGTCCTCACCGCCTCTGGCGATTATCGGAATATCCAAAGAATAGGCCAGGGCATTAGCCACGCTCATACCTATCCTAAGGCCGGTAAAACTGCCGGGCCCCTTATACACGGCTATGCCGCCAAGGTAATCATAATAAATACTTGACTTGTTAAGTATTTCTTCGATTTTAGAGTTCAGTGTTTCTGCGAGTTTCAAGTGAGCCGGCCAAGTCGTCCGCGCCGCTTCCCTATTATCTTTATATAGGTATAGCTCAGCCTCTGGTTTGTCGGTGCGCAGAGCCAGTATCGTCATGGCCTTGACTCCTGCCACTCCGTTTCAACGGCCGCGATTATCCGCAGGTGAACCTGGGGGTAGGCGAATGTTATCAAACGTTCGTCGGAGTCGTTGGCTGTCGGCTCGAATTTGACGCTTATATGGTCATCCGGCAGAACACTTTTTACAATATCCGCCCATTCCACGACGACCACGGCCTTATCGTCATTGACCGATTCGGCTAATTGGTCGGAGAGTATCCCGGGGTCGTTCAGCCTGTAGAAATCATAGTGGTAAATCGGGAACTTCTTTGCCCGATAAACACGGCTGAGGGTGAATGTTGGGCTGGCGGCGTTATCGTTGCTGCCGGCGCCCCGGACCAGGCCTTTTACGAAAGTCGTCTTGCCGCCTCCAAGATCCGAACGCAGCTCTATGACTTCCCCGCCCTTAAGAAGCTTGCCCAGCAGCTCGCCTAGCCGCTCGGTATCTGCGGAACTTGTAGAGCTGGTTTGCCAGATCATTCCGGTATTCATATAGGGCATATAGTAATGCGGCGCTGCCGATTACGGCAAGCACAAGCGGGTGCACTTGCGTGGCGCCGGCCGAGTCGGAAGGCGCTGATCGCATAGCGCCGGACGACGTACTGGAGCCCTTAACGCTGCCGGGCGAAGACTGCCCGGATTTAGAGCCGGCATTAGATACCGGAGAGGATACGATATTTGCGGCTCCAGGCGTCGGTTTTACGGTCCACTGCCACAAACCCTCCGCCCGCACCCAGGCGTAACCATCTTTGGCGCTTAGGTATTCATCCGTCTTATCCAATGTGTTACCGCCCGGATCCAAAAGCGCTACACGGCCTTGGCTATTACTTAGGCTTAATCCCGTATCCGAGGACAGGAAGGCTGAGAATTGCTTAGGGCCGATTGTGGTCCCTGCCGGAAACGTATATTTATGAAGGGTCGTTGTCCCCGCCTGAAGAGCAAAGCCGCTAAGATCGAAGGGGGCCGGATTCGAATTGTATAGCTCTATGAATTCGTCATCAGCATCCGTCTGAGGCGGAGCCGGATTGGGTAAAACCTCGGATATCTGGGGAGCCGCCAGCCCGGCGTCATCCACCGGAATAGATGATATGACCTGGGCGCTGGCAATTACCGAATATGGTATAGGTGATGAACCTGAACTAAGCAGGCCGCCGCCTGACGCAGCCGCAGCGGAAGAGGCCGTGCAGGGCGTCTCCCAATCGGACTGCCCTACCGGCGCCCACCCGCCGCTGCCGGGTATGCTTATACTCCCGTAGTTCCTGCTGCCATCGGGAGCCATGCGCTGCAAGAAGGAGCTTGTTCCCGCCGGCAGCTGCTGGGCGCCGGTCACGGCAGATTTGCTCCACCCGACGTAATCGTCCAGGATACTCACCACTTGCGGAGATGTATCGCCCATGAAGTGGGATACCTGCACCAGCCCGGCAGTACTTGAAAGCCCTAGCGAGACACTGTTAAGCGTCATCTGATAGCAGGCCTGGATAGGGCCGTCGTCAACCACCGCATAGCCGTGGGCGGGAACCTTTCCGGAAAGGCTTATGAGCTTGCCGCTGGTGGCTTTAAGCAAATCATAGTTATTAAAGTACTGCAGCTGAATGGCGCTTAAATCGACCGCTTTATCTGAGTTGTTATACAAGGTAATGAATTGGCCGCCGCTGCTTGTGATTTTTATCTGCGTAATGATTATCCGGGGCTGAATTGATTGCGATTTTACCTTTCCCGCGCCGGGCCACCATAAACCTCCCACCAGCATAGCCATAAGAAATATTACTGTGAAATATTTCTTCATTAAATTCAATTATATTCCCGTGGCCGCCAGGAGAAAGTGCTGGTGTTAATAATGTCTGGGCGGGGCTATACTTGAATCAATATGTTGATGCTGAGCAAGTCGCTGGTAAACCAGCCGGTCATGAGCCTGCGGACGGGCACGGAAATAGCCGTTGCGACAGAGCCGGTAATAAACCCCCATAACCTGAAGGTTCTGGGGTGGTGGTGCAAAGGCCCTGCCGGCCAGAAGCAAGTGCTCCTGGCCGAAGAGGTGCGCGATATCCTCCCTAACGGGTTGGCTGTAAATGATGAGCAGGCTCTGGCCGCGCCGGATGATCTGGTACGGCATAAAGAAGTACTGGCAGTGAACTTTCAGCTTTTGGATAAACCGGTACGCACAAAGGAGCAAAAGCTGGGCAAAGTAAATGACTATAGCTATAACGACGGCATGTTCGTGCAGAAGCTTTATGTGTCCCGCCCGCTGCACAAGATTTTTACCAGCGAAGACACTCTTATCGTGGACCGTACCCAGATAATCGAAGTAACTGACAGCTACATACTGGTGCGGGATACGGAAATCCGCGCCACTTCAGAAGAGTTAGCTTCCGCTCCTGTCGTCCCTGCCTGAAAATACTTGACTTGTTAAGTATTAATATCTTTGCGGCCGGATAGGACTTCTTGCTTTACCAGCTGCCAGCTAAAACCCTGGCTCATCAGATACCTGGCCAGCTTTTCGGGATCGTTCTGGTAGCGGCTTAGGTGCTTCTTTTTGTTTATGACTGCTTTCAGGCGGTCCGCCTCATCGCCGGCGTTTTCGGACGCCGCCTCATCGGCCATTTCCCGGCCTATGCCTTTTTTGAATAGTCCTGCGCGAATCGCCCTGTCGCTCTTGCCCCGCCGTCCCTGCAGCTCCGTAAACCAAGCCGCGAATTTGGCATTGTCCAAATAACCTTTCCCGGTCATCTCATCCACCAGACCGTCTATTTGTTCCGGTTCAACTTTTTTCTTATATAAATAATCGCGGAACTCGCGTTCGGAGTGCGGCCGGTTAAGCAGCCACTCCAGCGCCCTGGCCCTCAGCTTGCCATCAGCGCTTATTTTTTTGAATCTTTTGACATCCTCCTTTTCCAGTTCGTCATTATTCTTTAGTTTGTATTTGACCAGTTCGTCCAGGCTGAGCGAAAACTCATATTTCCCGTCCACGAAAATACTGACCCGCTCCGGATTCTTGACCTGCTGTTTTATGGAAGTCACTTTCATCTGATTGAGTTACTGACCGCCCACAGTATAAGCACAAGACAAGCGACCTCCACGTAAATACCCCATGGCCGCTCCACCAGCTGGCAAGCGATATGGAACCGGCTGAACCAGTCTCTGTCCTTGGTTTTGTGGGGAAGGATGCCGACCTTTCTTAATAAGAAGCTTAGACCACCATGGAAGTCGGGTGACGCCCCCAAAACCGCACAAATAAACACCGTTAGCGGGGAGACGCCAGAGGGCGCCAGCAGAGGTGATAAGATCAAAACGGCGGCGAACAGCATC
>CAMLDA010000015.1 GCA_946478715.1 uncultured Candidatus Saccharibacteria bacterium
GGAGCGCACCTCGATTTCCAGGTGCGTCCGCAGATCGCTGAACTTGGTGCCGATCCTGGACATCAGCACCTCGCAGAGCCGCTGGGACTGCTGCGGCAGCTCGTGGCTGGGGGGCAGCCCCACCCAGACCTTGACGTAGATGCACTTGCGCCCGACCTGGCGGTCCAGCCGGTAGTCGGACGGCAAGTTGTCGAAGAAGCCCGGGAATTCACTCCCCGGCAGCCTCTTCAGTTCCCGGCACAGCAGCCTTTCGACGAAGTCCTCGACCAGGCTGACCTGGTGGGGATGTCCGGCCGCGAAAGCCGGGTCGAAAGACAGCCTGCAGCTGAAGCCGTTCATCAGGACCCCCTTCGTGTCTAGTTCACGCGGACCAGCGTGCCCTCGTTCTTGCGGCTGACGAACTCCGCCGGTTCCAGGCGGTGGAGTTCGCGTACTTCCGGCAGGGAGTTGCCCCACAGGCCGGTCTCGCCGGCATAGACCTTCAGGCTGAGCCGGCCGCTGTCGGTGCCAAGCACCTCCAGCATGGCGAAGGTCTCGCCCCCGGGTCTCAGGCAGCGCCAGATGGAGCCGGCGCCGATGCCTTCCTGCTCGAGCTGGATGCCGTGAGCCAAGTCAATCGAATAAACCACAGCTATTCGAACCTCCGATGGGTTGTATGGGTACACCCTCAGCCCGGACTCGCCAAGGGTGGCAGAAACGAAGAATCATACCTCGTGTGGAGCCGAGAGTTATATTTACTTTACCATAATTATAATAAACGGGCAATTTTAGAAAGCTGATTGATATTTGGCGGGCCCGGTGCTATTTTTATCTGAAATAGGAGATTCTGGATGCCTAACGAGAATTTGATACGACTGGCTTTGAGCAACGATTTGGTTCAGGAAGAGGGTGAACCTATCAAAGACAGGGCCGCTTTAGGAGAAGAGGTGGCTGCCGAATATAACACTACGCCTTCCGTCTTCAGGTATCTGCAGGCGCTAGTCGCCGGCGAAGGGGCGCCTTTGCCTTATGCTCCCACTTCAGTCAGGATCGTGGTGGCCAAAGACGGGTGGAGGGAAGACTTCGCGCTGGTTTACGGTTTCCCGGCGGTGGAAGAGCCTTATGAACCCGGAAAGGACCGATACTCGCAGCTGGCTACCAGGTTTCCTGAAGAAGCCGCCCAGTTCAAGGTTTATTTTGGTACTAATTACGGCAAAGGCGGCTACGGCAGGGTGGAGACCGTGCAGGAGCTTGACCCGGAAATCGAAGCGCGCCTGAAGGCCGGTGATTTTACAGATGAGGAAGCCGAAGCGCTATTAGCGGAAAGTAGCCGCCAAATCGGTTTGTACTGGGATCTTAACGTGGCCGCCCGGGACCCTAAGCTCAACCCCGATTTCGCGGATAGGGCCAACGAGAGCTTTTACCAGCACGCCTCCGGATTCTAAGGGCTAAAAATCCCGGGATATTGCAAAATAACCTCTTTAGAAGTAAAATAACCCTGTAAACATTAAGCAGGGAGCGCGAATCATCCTCCCGCCAACATCCGTGCAGGATCTGGCAGGCAAGCGCTTACCGAAGAGAAAGGATTAAAATCATGGCTACCAAAGAGGTAGATATAAAGAAATTATTGGAAGCCGGCGCCCACTTTGGGCACCAGACCAGCCGTTGGCACCCGCGCATGGCGCCCTACATCCACAGTAAGCGCGATGGAGGACACATCATAGACCTTACCAAGACCGTAGAGGCTCTGGATAAGGCGCTTGCATTCATAACCGATACGTCAGCCGCCGGCAAGCAAGTGCTTTTAGTCAGCACCAAACGGCAGGCCAAGGATAAGATAAAAGAAGTCGCCCTGGCGACCGGCATGCCCTATGTCACCGAACGGTGGCTGGGAGGGATGCTGACCAACGTCACAACTATCGGCGGCCGCATCCGCCACTTAAAGGACCTGGAAAGCCGCATGATAAGCGGCGAACTGGCCAACCGCTACAGCAAACTGGAAGTCCAGCGCTTCCAGGAAGAAATCGACGAAATGAACCGGCTTTACGGCGGCATCAAGGAAATGGCCGCCAAACCGGGAGCCGTTTTCGTGGTCGATGCTCTGCAGGACTCGATTGCCATAAAAGAGGCCCGCAAACTGGGCGTGCCGGTTGTCGCGCTGGTAGATACCAACGCCGACCCAAGCGTCGCCGATTATCCGATTCCGTGCAACGATGACGCCACCAAGGCCATTACCCTGGTCCTTGATTACGTCCAGAGCGCCATAGAGGCAGGCAAGCAGAAGGCTGATAAAAAACAGCCGGCTGCCGACAAGGCCGAAAAAACTGAGCCAAAAGCTAAGCCCGAAACCAACCAAACCGAAGAAAAAAAGGAGAAATAAATATGGCCGACATATCGATTGATGAAATCAAGCGCCTGCGCGAACTGACCGGCGTAGGAATTACCGATGCCAAGCAGGCTTTGGTAGATGCCGGCGGCGACTTTGACAAAGCCCTGAGCGAAATGCGCAAGAAAGGCCTGACCAAGGCCGAAAAGCGCGGCGAGCGCGAAGCCCGCGCCGGGCTTATCGGCAGTTATGTGCATGACGGCCGCATCGGCGTACTGGTAGAAGTTAACTGCGAAACTGATTTCGTAGCCAAGACCGACGAATTCAAAGAATTGGTAAAGGATCTGAGCCTGCACATAGCCGCCAGCGCGCCGCTTTACGTCAGCGGCGACGATATACCCGAAGCCGACCGCAAAGACGCCGAAAAAGAGTTCACCGAAAAAGCCAAGTCCGAGGGCAAGCCGGACAACATGGTCGCTCAGATAGTGGAAGGAATGCTAAATAAGCACTTCGCGGAGAAAATCCTGCTGGAGCAGCCGTTCGTGAAGAACCCCGACCAGACCGTCGGCGATGTCGTCAAAGAAGCCAACGCCAAGCTTGGCGAGAACATCGTTGTCCGCCGCTTTCATCGCATGGCAATCGGCGAAGTAAGCTAGGCTAAGGCTGTATAATTAAGCTATGGATAGAAACCAGCTTATCAGCGAGACCAAGACCAAACTGAATGCCGCCACTGAGCATTTCCGCCAGGAAATCGGCAAGATCCGCACTGGCCGGGCGCATCCCGGTATGCTGGATAACGTTACGGTTGAAGCCTACGGCCAGAGTATGCCGCTAAAGGCCGTGGCCAGCATCACCACGCCGGAACCCCAGCTGCTGCAGGTCACGCCTTTTGACCCCTCGAACCTGCAGGCCATATCAGAGGCGATATCCAAAGACGAATCACTGGGCCTTAATCCGGCTGATGACGGCCGGGTAGTACGCATCCAGATCCCGCCTCTTACGGAAGAGACCCGCCAGCAGATGGTCAAAGTACTGCATCAGAAGCTGGAAGAGTGCATGATTGCCGGCCGAAATGCCCGCCACGAAGCCATGCGGGCCGCCGACCAGGCCGAAAAAGATAAGCAAATCGGAAAAGACGAGCGCTTCAGCTTGGAAAAACAAGTTGATGAACTGCTGGCCTCTCAGAAAACCGAAGCCGAGAACCTGTCGAAAGTAAAAGAGCAGGAAATCCTGACAGTTTAAACTCAGGTTCAAACTGTTAAAATAAAGCATATGCAGATATTCGTGTTCCTGATGGGGCTGCTGCTTTTCATCGGCCTTGTGCTTATTCACGAGTGGGGCCACTTTATCATGGCCCGCCGAAACGGCGTTGACGTGGAAGAATTCGGACTGGGGTTTCCTCCCCGGGCCAAAGGCATAAGGCTGAAAAGCGGGATGCTCTTGAGCCTGAACTGGCTGCCGCTGGGCGGCTTCGTAAAAATGAAAGGCGAGCACGATTCCGACGTCAAAAAAGGCAGTTTCGGGGCCGCGCCCCTCTGGTCTAAGACCAAGATCCTGCTGGCCGGTGTTACCATGAATCTGATCGCCGGCCTGGTGCTTCTGACCATTCTGGCCTGGATTGGCATGCCAAAACTTATTACTCAGGACTCGGTCGGCCAGGACCAGTTCACGGTAGCCAGCGATACCCACCTAACCCAGCAGAAGGTCCAGACCGGCACTTTCTTAAAAGATTCTCCGGCCCAGGCCGCCGGGCTTAGATCCAGTGATATCATCACCGCTGTCACGGCGGACGGCAAAACAACCCAGATACATACCATCCGGCAGCTGCACGACGCCACCGCCTCCCACGCCGGAAAGACCGTCCAGGTGACGTACCAGCGGCACGGCCATACCTTTACCAAATCAATTAGATTGACCCCGCAGGCGGCTATTGATGTTGCCGACAAAGTCTGCCAGCAGAAAAATGACCTCAGCCTCTGCAAGGGCGCCCTGGGGGTTTCTCCCAACCAGCTGCAGATCCAGCGCAGTACCTGGAGCGCGCCTATCGTGGCGGTGGGCCTTACAAAACAAATAACGGCACTGACTTTCCAGGGGCTGGGCCACGCCCTGGGCGGATTAGGCTCGGCTATCGCCGGCCTGGTCACCAGCAACCACCAGGCCAGGGTCAATGGCCAGGAATCAGCCAGCTCCCAGGTGGGCGGACCGGTAGCCATTGGCGTCGCTTTATGGGATTCCGGCAGTTTGGGCTTTAATTTCATGCTTCTGCTGATAGCCCTTATATCCCTGACTTTGGCCATTATGAACGTGCTGCCTATCCCGGCGCTGGATGGCGGCCGGCTGGCTATGGTGATGGTTTCCCGAGGGCTGTTCCGGCGGCCGCTGAGCCGGCTGGCCGAAGAGCGCATAGTCGGAGCCAGTTTTCTTATAATCCTGGCGCTGGTCGCGCTTATCACGTTGGTGGACGTCAGGCGGTTCTTTTAAAGCCATGGACGCGGCCAAGCCACAGCCTAAGACACCGCGTCCCAAACCAAACCTGGGCCGGCCGCTGCCGGTAATCCTCCGAACAATACTCATATTCATAGTCAGTCAGGCGCTTGGCTACCTTATAGTCGGGCTAGTCTACGGCCTGATTCACCCAAGCAGGAACACGGCAATAGGCGATTCCATACCGGCCCAGTTCTTTTACGTGCTGATAGCCGAAGGCGTTTCGGCAGCATTCGCGATTTATCTGGTAAGAATCAGAAACCTGGACCTGGGCGTAATTGGGCTGGGGCGCCGGCCGGCATTCCGGGACCTTATCAGGGGCGCTTTGGGATTCGCCGCCTTTTACGTACTGCTTATAATCGCCGGCCTGGTCATAAACTACTTTTCGCCGGATCTTAACAAGCAGCAGCAGAATCTTGGGTTTAACAATATCAATACCAGCGCCGATAATCTGCTGGCCTTCATATCGCTGGTAATTATCCCGCCTCTGGGCGAAGAAACGCTGGTGCGCGGCTATCTTTTTTCCGGCCTGCGCGGTTTCTGGCGCTTCTGGCCGGCGCTGCTGGCAACCAGCCTGATATTCGGCGCAGCCCACCTTGAATTCGGCAGCGGCGGCCCGCTGGTGTGGGCGGCCGCCCTGGATACTTTCCTTCTGTCGGTAGTGCTGTGCTTCTTGCGGGAACGCACCGGCGCGCTGTATGCCGGCATGCTGGTGCATATGCTCAATAACCTTATCGCTTTCGGAGTGCACTTCAAGTGACCGCTAATCTGATAAAATAAGCGGAAAAGCCTATGAGACGCTCAGAATTATTTATCAAAACCCGCAAGCAGGCGCCCTCAGACGAAGAGAGCAGGAACGCCCAGCTGCTTATCCGCGCCGGATTCGTCCATAAGGAAATGGCCGGCGTATATAGCTATCTGCTGCCCGGCAAGCTGGTAATCGACAATATCTCCCAAATCATCCGCGAAGAAATGAACGCCATCGGCGGCAACGAAGTGCTGATGAGCACCCTGCAGAACAAAGAACTGTGGGTGGCTACCGGCCGCTGGGACGACAAGGTGGTGGATAACTGGGTCAAATCCAAGCTGGCCAACGGCACGGAAGTCGGCATCGGCCTGTCGCACGAGGAGCCTATCGTCCAGATGCTCAAAAGCTACATCAGCAGCTACAAGGACCTGCCGGTCTATGTCTATCAGATCCAGAACAAGTTCCGTAATGAACTGCGCGCTAAAAGCGGGCTGCTGCGCGGCCGCGAATTCCTTATGAAAGACCTGTATTCATTCAGCCGCAGCCAGGAGGAGCACGACCAGTTTTACGAAAAAGTGGCCGGCGCCTACATGAAGATTTACGACCGGCTGGGATTTTCGGGCATAACCTACCGTACCTTCGCTTCGGGCGGCATCTTCAGCCGGTTTTCCGATGAATTCCAGGTGCTCAGCCACGTGGGTGAAGACACCATTTACGTGGACCAAGAGATGAAAATCGCCGTCAACAAAGAAGTTACAGATCAGGAAACGCTCAACCACCTTAAGCTGGACATGGGCCAGCTCAAAGAAGAAAAAGCCGTTGAAGTAGGCAATATCTTTTCGCTGGGCAGCAAGTACAGCGACGCCTTAGGGCTTAAGTTCACGGATGAAAAGGGCCAGCAGCAGCCGCTTATAATGGGCTGCTACGGCATCGGCGTCAGCCGGCTGATGGGCTTAATAGCCGAACACTTCGCCGATGACAAAGGCCTGGTATGGCCGGAAAACGTCGCGCCCTACAAGGTGTACCTTGCGGCCGTCGGTGGCAGCGAACAGGTTAAGCACGCCGCCGATGAAATATACGGAAATCTAACAGAATCGGGCGTCAATATCATGTATGATGACCGCGACGAACGTCCTGGAGAGAAGTTTGCCGACGCTGACCTGATCGGCATTCCCTACAGGGTGGTTGTCAGTGAAAAAAGTTTGGCCGCAGGCGGCTGCGAGCTTAAGAAGCGCACATCAACAGGGACAGAAGTGCTTTCCAAAGACCAGCTGGCCGAACATCTAAAAAATCCTTTACAAGCCTGATATAATATTTGGAATCCTAGGTTTGAGGGCACAAAGCTGGGGGGAAGAAAGGTTATTTTTTTATGGTTAAAAAAATCTACAATCTGACACAGGAAGGCGTTGACGAGCTGAAAAGCGAGCACGCCGCCTTAGTCGCCCAGCGGCCGCAGGTAGCGGACCGTATAAAGTATGCCCGCGAACTCGGTGATTTAAGCGAGAACGCCGAATATCAGACAGCCCGCGAAGAGCAGGACCGTTTGGAGTCCCGCATCTCCGAGCTGGAGCATATCCTTCAAAGTGTAAAAATTATCAAAAAACCTAAGAACGACGGCCACGTCCGGCTGGGCTCCAGCGTGGAGCTCAAAGACGGCGGCAAGCCGCTGCACTACCAGGTGGTAGGCACTATGGAGGCCGACCCGGCCGCCGGCAAAATCAGCGACGAATCCCCCATAGGCAAGGCGCTGCTTGGCAAAAAGGTAGGGGACAAGGTAGAAATCACCACTCCGGCCGGCTCGCACACCTACACCGTCAAAGAGATTTCTTAACTTACAACCTGTCATCTATAATTTAAGCTATGCAGTGGCTTGATAAAGTCCTTGATGACGTGGTGTCCGCGCATCCCGAAGGCGAAATAACCGTCAGTTCCGGCGTGTCGCCGTCGGGCGTCTATCATGTGGGTACGCTGCGCGAAGTTCTGACGGCCGAAGCCATCATGCTGGGCCTGCGTCTTCGCGGCCGCGATGCCGTGCACATCCATAACGTGGACGACCTTGATCCGCTGCGCAAGATTCCGGCCGGCGTGGACCCGGGCTTTGAAAAGTACATGGGTATGCCGCTGTGCGATGTGCCGTCGCCGGACGGCAAAGCCGGCAGCTGGGCCGATTATTATTTCAAAGATTTTGCCGCCAGCGCCAAGAAACTGGGCATGGATATGCAGCCGCTGCGCATGCACAAGAAATACCGCACCGGATTCATGGTTCCGGCTATCGAAAAAGTGCTTGATAATATCGATAAAGCCCGCGACACGCTGGTAAAGATTTCCGGCCGGCAGCTCGACGATAACTGGTCGCCCATCCAGATAAAAGAGGACGATTATCTTAAGAAAAGGCGCTTTTTAGGCATAGACGACAAGGCCAAGACTATCCGTTACGAAGATAAAGACGGCACCCAAAAAGAAGTCAGTTACTCCAAGGGGGATGTAAAGCTGGACTGGCGGCTGGACTGGCCGGCCCGCTGGTGGCTGCTGGGCGTAGACGTCGAACCCTTTGGCCGCGACCACGCCACCAAAGGCGGCAGCTACGATACCGGAGTCGGCCTTATGAAAAGCATCTTCAAAGAAAAACCGCCGCTGCCGGTACCCTATAACTTCATCATCCGTACCGGCCAGACCAAAAAAATGAGCAAAAGCTCCGGCGATACGCTGGCTATCAGCGACATGCTGCAGATCCTGCCGCCGGAAGTGCTGCGCTACTTCGTGCTGCGCTACGGCCCGGAAAAACAGCTGTTCTTCGACGAAACCGACGGCGTGGTCCGGCTTATAGACGACTTCGCGGCGCTACTGGCCAAAGCCGACAAGACGCCCGAAGACGAGATGCTTATCAAATTGTCCATGGCCGGCGTTCCCAGCACCACCATCAGCAATATCCCGTTCTCACATCTGGTAGCCAGCTATCAGGCGGCCCTAAAGGACCCGGCCCGTACGCTTGAAATCATCCGGCGCACAGAGCACCGGCAAACGGTGGACGACCAGCAGGACATAATCCTGCAGGAGCTTAAATTCATAAATAACTGGCTCAAAATATGGCCTCCCGAAGACGTAAAGATCAATCAGGCCCCAAACCCCCCCAAAATCCTGGAAGACAAAGAAATCAGCTTCCTTAAATCATTGGGCGCGAAAATCCAGGCCGCGCCGGCAGATGCCGACGGCGAATGGTTCCACAAAGCCATCTACGAGTTCAAAGACACCGCCGGCCTGGCTCCAAAGCAACTCTTCGGCACGCTTTATAAGGTGTTAATCAGCCAGGAATCCGGACCGCGGGCCGGCTGGTTTTTGTCTATCCTGCCGCGGGAATGGCTTATTAAACGGTTAAGGCTGGAAGCCTGAATGAGCGAACACGCGCCAGATAACAGCGGGCAGCTGGCGTGGGATTTTGAAACTTATGCCAAAGGCGGCAGGG
>CAMLDA010000016.1 GCA_946478715.1 uncultured Candidatus Saccharibacteria bacterium
CAACCCGGCTATAGCTTTAGGCAACCGGGCTTGGAGCTCGGCTTACGTCCTTGGCCCTCTGGTAGGCGGCCTGATTGGTGTTAACCTTTACACCTACTTCTTTGATACGGTTCCGGCGGCCGCTTCCCGCGCCGCGGTTACGGTAACCCGCCGTACTGCCGCTAAGCGCCCCGCTGCCCGCCGCAAATAACAATAAAAAAGCTCGACATAAAACGGACCGGATTACCTTCCGGCCCGTTTTTTTATCAGATCGTCTTCAAATTTCTTTACGCCGGCGAGAGTTGCCTGGTAGCCGCTTATATCGGGCAGCTCCAGGCTCATAATAGACTCCCATATGGATTTTGCCAGCTCAATCGTGCGGTTTACCTGTTCGGTATCATATTCCATTTCCAGGCGTACGATACGGCCCGTATCATCCGGTTCCACGAATTCTATAGCGGCTCTTTCCACGCGGTAATTCTTGTACCTTTCGGAATTCTCTACAAGAAGCTTATAGATTATCAGCTGCTGCTGGAAGAGATGCAGTTTGATAACGCCCGATTGCCAGCGGTGGTAGGCCCTGCCCGTCTTGTAGTCGGTTATATATAAGGTCCGTCTTTTTTCATCTACGCTCAGGCGGTCGATTATACCGTTCAGGCGGACGCCTTCTACCGTCGGGTGTTCATTCTGGAAACTGTATTCGAATCTATCGCCCGCCTTTAAGTCGACCCCCCGCTGGACCAGCCAGGCACGCAGGCTGTCGTGGCCACGGCGTCTAAGGTTTCCCGTTTCTTCATCCGGCAGATCGATGCGCGACAGCTGGGCATCAAACGTCTCGAGCAATTGTTTTTCAACCGGCAGCCGCCCGTTACTTACAAAGTCCCTGCCGGCAAACCGCAGGGTATTATGCAAAGAAGTACCGAATGCTTCACCGACGCTTGGTGCCTTGGGAAAGCGCATCAGGCATCTCATGAAAAAATCTTCGGGGCCATGATGGATGATATCTATGAAATTATTAAGGTCGGTAGCGCTCAGGCGATAATTTTGCAGCCGCGGCGCCAGCAGATCTTTAAGTGGGGCCTTTAGCGGCGGCAGGTGGCGCCTGGACCAGTAGTCGGCCGCGGCCTGGTGGCTTATGGCGTCAGATTCGTCTAAGGCTACCTGGGAAAAACGGGCCGGGAGGACCCGGGCGAAAAGCTTGCCCTGCTCATCCTCTTCGATTTCCAGATACTTCAGATTCGTCAGTGAGCGGCCGGCCAGATCCTGGCGGTACGCGGTAATGTACAGCCTGGTCCGGGCCCTGGTGGCCGCTACGTAAAGCAGCCGCAGCCGCTCATCCTCGCTGGCGCCCTGGTAGCGGATGTATTCCAGGTTCGCCGGCAGGCTTAAACGGTAGCCCTGGTTCCGGCTGGTGCTTCCCCATGCCTCGTCCAGCGCCGCTACAATGAAGACCGTCTGGAACTCCCGGCCCTTGGCGCCATAAGCCGTCAGAAGGCTGACGGAGTCCGCAGCCGCAAAATAAGGGCTGGTATTCAGAATATTTATACCGGCTGCCCGGTGTCCTTCTACGAATTCCACAAACGCTCTTAAGCCTTGCGGTCCGTCCTGCCCTGCCCTCCAGCCCGCCAGCCGTGAGCGCAGGATATTGAGCTCGCTTATCAATCGGCTGAAACTGATGGGATCGGCGCCGGCTTCTTCTTTGGAGAAATAATGCCCGTACATCGGGCTGGTGATGGCAAGGTTCAAATCCGCTGTGTCCGGCAGGCCGATCAGAGCGTCCAGTTGCTGTTCAAGCGACGTCGTTGGCAGCAGCCGCGCCAGCCGGAGGAAAAACTCGCCGATACCGCCCAGCGTCTCATCATTAAGGATTATCGATGTCCACGGCTCGCCTGTCTGGCGCGATTGCCAGCCGATGCTCCAGATCTTTTCGGTGGGTATGTTCCAAAAATCGTAACTCAAAACCTCCAGCCAGAGCGAATTAGCCAGCGGCTCACGACTCTCGGCCAGCGCTAATACCAGCCGGCTCATCTGTTCCAGCTGATGCACCAGCGGCTCATCCAGGATGTTTTCCCGCCGTTCGTAGCTGACAGGGATCTTCCTGCTGGCAAGATACGGCAGGAGCGGTTCAAGATACCTGTGTTTAGGAGCCAGTACGGCGATACCGTTCGGCTCGGCGCCTTGCTTTATAAGGTTGCTGATCTCTTGGGCCACCCATTCGTATTGGGCGGCGTCGCTTTTGAACTGGCGCATAGCGATGAGAGGCTTCTCGGGGAATTCTTTGCCGGCGGCCACTAACCGTTTTTCGATTACCGGAAGCTGCCGGTGAAGCCGGCTCTGGATCTGTTCGGCTATATTGCGGCCGGTGTCTATCAGCTCCTGGTGTGAACGGTAATTATCCTTAAGGCTGATGACTTTGACGTCGCGGTAGTGGCGGATGAAAGTCGCCATATTGGCGTGGTCCGCTCCTTGGAAAGCGTAGATAGCCTGGTCATCGTCGCCTACCGCCAGCACGTTCGGGCGGCCTTCGTGTACCGGGTGGTCCGTCAATAGCTCTACCAGCCTGAACTGCGCCGGATTCGTATCCTGGAATTCATCCAGCATAATGTAGCTGTATCTCTCAGCCAGGCTGAACCTTAAGTCAGGGTTTGCTTCTAAAAGGCCGATAGCGCGCAGGATCATATCGTCATAATCATATTGGCGGCGCTCCTTAAGGGACTTCTGGTATTGGCGGTAAATTGCCGCGCCCGCCTTTAGCCGCCGGTTCAGGCGCTCTCCGTCGATGATGGAGTTGCCTTCGCTGTCTTTCGCCATCCAGCGGCGCTTCCATTCCGTCAGCTGGCTGGTCTTTCCTGTTTGGTTGAAATGTTCGATGGCAACTTCAAGTTCGCCCTGCGCGTAACGGCCCAGCGAGGTAACGTTATGGGGCAGATTACCGTTGCCGGATGAGGAAAGAAAAGTCAGCATTTCTTCAAAGACTGGGACGCTCTTTTTGCTTACGGCGGAAAGCTTGCCCAGCAGAGGCTTGCAGGCTTTATTAACCGCATTGATGAACTTAATATTGCTGTCGGCGATGTCATCTATATCTTCGGGCGACAGCAGAGCCCGCTTTGATTCGCTTATGAAACTTTTTATATCGCCTATATAACTGTCGGCGAACTTCAGTGGGTTTGAGTACGGCAGCTTGGCTATGATTTCACGCAGTAAGGAGTCCGAACCCAGGTCCTCGATGAGGGTCAGCTCCGCGCCTTCAAAATATTCGGGATAACGGCGGAATATTTCCCCGCCGAACGCATGATAGGTGCTCAGCTGCACGTCATAAGCGGCTTTGCCGATCAAGCGGTTAAGCCGTTCACGCATAGCCTGGACTCCGGCCTCGGTAAACGTCAGTAATAAGACAGCTTCCGCGGGGGTATCCGTATTCTGCAGGATATATCCTACCCTGGTGCCTATAAGCTGGGTTTTGCCGGTCCCGGGCCCGGCAATCACCATCACCGGCCCGTCAATGGTTTCAACGGCCTCACGCTGCTCCCGGTTAAGGCTTTTTAATGCCGCCTCATATCTGTCCACAGATATGATTATCGCACAAACGGATCAGCGGACACGAAGAGCCGGCAGCAGGAGCAGCAGATAGCTCCAGGCCAGGCTGGCCAGCCAGGCTGCCAGCGCTATCCATGTATAAACGGAAATCCTTTCCTCGTATGGCTTCAGGGACTGGCCGGTAATTACAAAACCGCCGCCGTTATCTGAGTTGTATGCCATGACGCGGGTAGCCAGCCGCACGCCGGGCGACGGCTCCCAGGTAAAATGGTCAGTCCCGTGCTGTTTGGTAAAGGAAAACACCCCTTTTGGAGGCAGCGGTGTCTGGCCGTCAAGGGTAGCCGAACTGGCAAGGACGTGTTCGGTATCATCCGTGATAATCGTGAACGAGGATGCTTCGTCGCGCAGGTTCGTCTTTATGGCCGGAATCACATCCTTGGCGCTGGAATTGGCCTGCAGCTCCTGCCTGGCCGTCTGGGCGGCCGAAAGCGGCAAGTCGTCCGCGCTTAAGCGGGTAGCCTGCTGGGTCATGGCGTAGGCGCCGCCTAATACCAGGGTGGTCACTCCCGCTAGCGCCAGCCACAACCGCAGTGGTTTAGTCATAAGTGTATTGTACCAAAGCGGCCAAAAAACGCTATATCCGGTGCCATTCCTGGAATTCAAAATCAAATGGGCGGTCCGGTACCTCATCCTTCTTATAAAATTCGCTATGGACCAGCTTCCAGCCGCCGGGGTCGAATTTAAAGAACTTGTCGCCGTCAGCGACTACCGTATGAACCCGAGTAAGGTAGACATTTTCTGCCAGCGGCAGCGCTTCGTTCAGCAGCTGCTCGCCGCCGATAACGAATACCTCCGGCGACTCTTTGACTGCCGGCAGGTCCAAGGCGTCTTTTAACGACGAGGCGACCACGCCGCCTTCAGGAACCTTATAGGAGGGATTGCGGCTGACAATCACATTCAGCCTTCCCGGCAGCAGCCTGGGCTTTGCTTTATAAGTCTTGGGGGCTTCATATGTAACACGACCCATTATCACCGGCTTGCCAAAAGTAATCCGCTTGAAAATAGCCTGGTCGCCGCGGACGAACCAGGGCACTACTCCTTTGCGGCCGATAACGTCATTATCAGATACGGCGACAATCAGCGAAACTCCCATAGCGGTTCAATCATAGCAAATCAGGCTGCCATGCGCTTGCTAAGCGGTTTTTACTACAGTAAGCTTAAGAGTAATGGACGCTTTTTACCGAAGCTTGAAACAGAAAGGCTTCGAAGGCGATATAGACGATTCGGAAGAATCGCGTCAGCTGTTCAGCCATGACGCTTCGCTATTCGAACTGGTGCCCAAAGTCGTAGTCGCCCCAAAAAATACCAGGGACCTGGAGCGCTTAGTTGACGCCGTTAACGAATGCCGAGGCGAAATACCGGATCTAAGCCTTACCGGCCGGGGCGCCGGGACGGATATGTCCGGCGGGGCCATCAGCGAATCCGTAATCGTTGATTTCCGCAAATATTTCACCAAGGTCGAATCAGTCAGCGAGTTCGCCGCCCACGTCCAGCCCGGTGTCCTGTACCGCGATTTCGAAGCGAAGACACTGAAGCATCGCGCGCTGATGCCCACCTACCCCGCCAGCCGGGATATGGCCAGTGTCGGCGGCATGGTCAACAACAATTCCGGCGGCGAAAAATCCCTTCAGTACGGTAAGACCCAGGATTTTGTGACCGAACTTAAAGTAGTCTTTTCTGACGGCATAGCCCGTTCCGTGCGCCCCCTGAGCCGGGCCGAACTCGATAAAAAGATGAAACAGAAAGACTTTGAGGGGCAAGTCTATAAGAAGCTTTTCCATCTGATAGACGATAATTACGACCTTATAAAGAAAGCCAAGCCCCATGTGTCCAAGAACTCGGCCGGGTATTACCTTTGGGACGTGTGGGACCGGGAGACCGGCGTATTCGACCTTACACAGCTTATCTGTGGCGCCCAGGGCACCCTGGGGCTGGTCAGCGATATCCATTTCAAACTTGTCCGCGCCCAGCCGCATTCCGGCCTGCTGGTGTTATTCCTGAAAGACATAGACGATTTGGGCGAGCTCATACCAAAGGTGCTGGAGGCAAAGCCGGCCACTTTTGAATCCTTCGATGACGCCACGATGTTTCTGGGCATCAGATTCATGCCCAGCTTCCATAAGATGCTTGGCTGGCTGGGGGTTGTAAAACTGCTTTTAAGCTTCATATCCACCGGCTGGCACGTGAACGCCTGGCGGGGGATTCCAAAGCTCATCCTGATGGTCGAATTCAACGGCGAGACCGAAGAAGAAGTCCGCCGGAAAGTAAAAGGCCTGCACCGCGTTCTTAGCCGCCACCGGGCGCGCTATGAAATAAACGGCTTTGAAGAGGACGCCACCGAAGGCAAGAGCGAGAAGTTCTGGCTGATGCGCCGCTACAGCTTCCAGCTGCTAAGAAGCAAGGTCAAAGACAAGCATACCGCGCCGTTCATAGACGACTTTATCGTAAGACCGGAGTATCTGACCCAATTCCTGCCAAAGCTGCGCAAAATCATCAAAAAATATGGCCTGTTCGCGACAATCGCCGGCCATATGGGCGACGGGAACTTCCATGTCATACCGCTGATGAAGATAGAGAATCCGCCTGAGCGCGCCAAGCTGGAACCGGCAATGAAAGAGGTCAATAAGCTGGTGCTTAAGTACGGCGGCTCGCTAACCGCCGAGCATAACGATGGGATGATCCGCGGTCCGTGGCTGACGCAGATGTACGGCCGCCGCGTAGTCGACCTGTTCCGCCAGGCGAAACATATAATGGACCCGGCCGATATCTTTAACCCGCACAAGAAAGCCGACGCCGATTGGAGCTACTCTTCTTCCCATATCCGGGAAAAGTTTTGAAATCACTAACAGATGCGTGAAAATCTGTGAAATTTATGAAAAGCCTGTGAAAGCTATTCGGCGGTTCGTTCCTGACGGGCCAGTTTGCGCCGCGCGGCAACCAGGCCGCTGACCGTAAAACCAACGTAAAGCAGGCCGCTCAGGCATACCGACACGATGCTCAGATGCTCGCGCAAGACAATCGCCGTGCCGCTGGCTATGGTGGCCATCACCAGGCCGTAAGAGAACCGGATACGGGACAGGCTGGGAGACAGCAATGACAAACTGCTCATTACTATCCCTCCCAGAGCCGCCAGTATGTGTACTATAAGAAGCATTTAGTTATTATACCGCTTATGGCAGGATTGGTCCAAGCGACAGGGCTACGCAGTAGACCAGGATTATTATCATCGAAAAATGGAACACCCGACGGGCCCAGGCGTCGCTGCCGCCTCCTTTCAGCCCATGCCAGGCGATAGACAGCCAATAAAGCCCCAGAACGGCCATGACACCAAAATATATCCATCCGGTATAGCCGAAAACCGTCAGCAGCAGCGCGCTGGCAACGAACAGCACCATATAAAAGAAAATCTCTGCCGCTGTCCGCTTAACCCCCTTTACCACTGAAATTACCGGTACTCCGGCAGCGGCGTACTCTTTTCGCCTGTAAATCGCTATCGAATAAAATTCCGGCATCTGCCAGAAGAAAAGGCTGGCGAACGCTAGCGCCGCCCCGGCATCGATACGGTCCGATACGGCGACATAGCCCGCTAGCACGGGTACGGCGCCGGAGATGCTTCCTACAAGAGTGCCATGCACTGACCGCCGTTTGCTTAAGGCCCCATACAGCCAGACGTAATCGATGAAACCGGCGATACCAATCAGAACCACCAGTCGGTTGGTCCAAAGGCTTAGGATGGCTAGCCCGGCCACCAAAAGCAGAATCGAAAAAGTAACAGCGCCCGTGCGGCCTATCTGACCGGTGGCCGTGGGGCGTTTGCGGGTCCGCTCCATGATGCTGTCTATATCCCTGTCTAGATAGTTATTGATGGCGCAGGCCGAAGCAATGACTAAAGACGAGCCGGCGAACAGCGCCAGAAACCGACAGCCATAAAAGCGCCCGGCGTTGCCCGAAGCCAGCAGGTAGCCGGCGGCGCTGGTAAGCGCGTTGGCCAACATCACCCGCGGCTTGGTAAGCGCCGCGTAAGCCTTTAGGAGTTCCACGGTTTTATATCCCGCCATCCTGTTTCATCAGGTATTGGTCCTGCTGGTGAGGCGTCATGGAATAATCCAGGTGGTACATGATCCATATCGAGCCGGCCACCAGGATGAAGATGAACATCAGGGCCAGCAGAAAAGCCATGAAGTTCCAGCGCGGCCGCGACTCTTTATCCAGATGCAGGAAAAAGACAAGCTGGACCATCAGCTGGACGATTGCCAAGGCCGATATTATCGCCAGTATGAAGTTATCCGATAAGAACGTGTGTCCGGAATCAACATGCGCCTTTACGGCATAAAACGCCACCAGGGTGAGGCATAAGGCCAGGATATAGCCGATCACGTAGGTGCGGGCAGATATTTTAGCGGGCCTTGGTTTCGCGGATTCCTGCCTCATAACACTATCCCTGTCAGGTAAACGATCGTGAATATGAATATCCAGACGATATCCAGGAAATGCCAGAACAGGCTCAGCATGGTCAGCTGGCGCAGGCTGGCGCGGTTGAATCCGGCACGGCGGACACGGGCCATCAGGGTTCCTATCCATACCAAGCCGATGCTGATGTGCAGGCCGTGGGTGCCGACTAAAGTGAAGAAAGCGCTTAAAAAGCCGCTGCGCCGCCAGCTGTTGCCTTCCTGGTACAGGTGGCTGAACTCATGAACTTCCAGGAATAAGAAGGCCGCGCCCAGCAGAAAGGTTACCGCGAAAAGCGCCAGGGTCAGGCGGCGGTTGTTCTGCCTTGCGGCTAAGATGCCCAGGCCGCACGTAAAACTGCTGGTAAGGAGTATAAGGGTCTCGGCCAGGACGAAATTAAGGCTGAACAGCACTTCGCCGTTAGGCCCGCCGAACGTGCTGTTGCGCAGTACGGCGAAGGTGGCGAACAGGCTGGCGAACAGCACACAGTCCGTCATCAGGTAAAGCCAGAAACCGAACAGGGTCTTTTCGTCCTCGCTCTTGCGGACGGCTGCGGCGGACGGCGCGGCTATGGCTTGGGGTGTCTTCATGCCCTGCCTCCCGCCAGCCTGGCTTCAATAGCCGCGATCTCTTTAGCTGGGATAGTGAATTCGTTGCCTTCGCTGGCCGCCCGGTCGGCGATTACGGCCACGCAGGCGGCTATACAGACGCCGGCCAGCCACCAGATATGCCAAATAGCGGCAAACCCCACAATAAACGACAGGCCGCCGATCAAGATGCCTGTGGGGTTATTTTTAGGCAGCCTTATAGGCAGATAGGTTTTGGGCGGCCGGCGGTGAGCC
>CAMLDA010000017.1 GCA_946478715.1 uncultured Candidatus Saccharibacteria bacterium
TTCCAATATTCACGGGTTTTCTTGACGGTCTTGGTTTCGGCGGCTTCGGCGGCTTTGACCGTTTTTATAACCCTTCCGTCAATAGCAGCTACCTCTGTTTTGGCGATTTGTTTGATTGTCTGATTTTTGCGCATAAGTTTGATAAGTAACGCTTATGCATATGTTATATCTTCCAACAGATTAAAACAAATATATCTACTGTTTAGGGGATTGTGTCTTTTTGTCTATTTCGGCTTTTAGGACAGCGCCTATTTTATCAGCCGATGGCTGACCCGTCTTATCGATTAGATCGCCATTGCTGACAGCTTTGCCGTCCAAGAAGAAGGTTGGCGTAGCCTGTTCTAAGCGCGTCTTCTTAAAGGCATCCAGGTCGGCGTTTATGGCGCTGTTAACCTGGCTGCCGGTGTAGTCCGCGTCAAATTTTGTAACGTTCAAGTCTATATCGCCGGCATACTGGTCAAAAGTGCTTTTAGGATCAGACAGGCCCGCCCAGCTGCTCTGGTTCTCGTAAAGCTTGTCGTGCATCTGCCAGTACTTGTCCTGCAGGCCGGCCGCTTCGGCGGCCCTGGCGGCCGCGAAGGCGTTCGGGTGGACCGACACCAAGGGAAGATTACGGAACTGGAAGTGAATCTGGTCCGAGTATTTGCTTACGGCATCTTTCAGCGGCTGGTAGTATTCCGCGCAAATCGGGCATTCGTAATCGCCATACTCAACCAAGGTAACGCCAGCCTTGCCCTGGCCCTCTATATGGCTGGTCGGTTTCGCATTACTGGAGCCGCCCCCTGAATTATTTGAGTTCCCGCCGGATACCACGGCAAAAATCACTATGAATATGATGACTATCGCACCTAAGATTCCCAGAAAACGCCTGTCCATAAAACCTCCTGAATCAGATTTTATGATAGCACGGAATTTGGCCGGCTATCTGTCAACGGGTTCGCCGTCCATGCCGACGACATAAGTCACTACCAGCAATTCGGGCAGTACCTTATGAATTGCTTCCGCAGCGCGGTCCAGGGATTCAAAGTGGGCCTGCGCCTCCCTTTCCTCGCTTCCGTCAAAAGCTTCCAGGCCGCCAAACCCTCCGCAGTCCAGATGGTCCAGCATATAAACGTTCTTAGCGCCATGCTTTTCATAAGCTATCTGGATAGACGGCATAAGGCTGCCATCCGTGACGCCGGTAGAAGAACCGCCGATTGCCAGCCGGTCCACATGATCGATATCCAAGCTGTGCTTGTCCATAAGAATCTGTCTGATGAACTCCTGATAGCGGTGGTCCATGCATGTAATAACGATGTTTTCTATTTCTTTAGGCTTTTCGCCCGGTGTTAGTCTAGCCATTCTTACTCCTTTTTAGACAATATTAATAAGCTCCCAATCAAGGCACTTAGGGTGCAGCACCTCTTTGTTTTGAACAACAGTTTTCTAGGCTACTCCTGAGGCTGGGATATGTAAAGCCAAATTCTTACTTGGTTTCTGTAAAATAAGAAGATGAAGTTCGTTTATCTGCTTGTCGCCTTGGCATTTCTGAAATGCGTAATCGTTTACAAGGTTTTGCACTCTGTTCCCTTAGTGGAATTAAAAAGACGGGCCCGGTCGGGCGATAGGCGGTCGCAGGCTTTATACAAGATAAGCGCCTATGGCAGGTCTTTGGATGTGCTGCTATGGCTGGCAGGAACCGTATCGGCGGCAGTTTTGGCGGTATGGTCGGCGCGGACCAGCTGGTGGCTCGCGGCCATAGCCACGGCGCTTGTTTCCTGGCTGGCGGTGTGGGCCCGGTTCAGCGCCGGAGGATGGGCCGGTGCGGTCACGGCTTTCGGCGCCTCTTTTTACGCCGCCGTCCTGTCTTTCTTAGACCCGGCTGTTAAGCCGTTGGCGGGACTCTTTAGCCCAGCCGGTATAGGCCATACGGGAGTTTATGAAAAGAAAGACCTGCTGGAATTACTCGTGGCCCAAAGCCGGCAGCGCGATAGCCGGGTGCCGCCAGAGGATTTAAAGATAGCCTATAACGCCCTGAACTTCGGCGACAAAACCGTAGGGCAGGTGATGACCCCGCGCAGGGCGGTCAGATTCGTGCAGTCCGACGAGCCTATCGGCCCGGTTCTGGTGGATGAACTGCATAAGAGCGGCTACAGCTGCTTTCCGGTCGTAAAGGAGGTTACTAAGTCGTCCGCGCCGCAGATTCTCGGTACGCTATATCTAAGTACGCTTATCGGCTACGAAGGCAGCGGGAGGGTAAAGGACCTGGCTAAAGAAGACGTTAACTTTATAAACGAAGACTGTACGCTAAATCAGGCGCTGGATGCCTTCTTGAAAGCGCACCATCATCTGCTGGTAGTAGTAAACGCTTTCGAAGAGATGGTAGGCGTCCTGACAATGGATGATGTATTGGAGCAGCTTCTTGGTAAGCGGATAGCCGATGATGCAGATAGTTACATCAGCCAGCGGGAAGCGGCTTCTACGCCCCCAAAAGCCGGCCGGGCCAATTAAAACCTGCCCGATAACCAAATCCAATCTGTTACAATTGATTTAATGGAGAGAGTTTTAGCAAGAGACGTGGCCAGCCGCGTTGGCCAGGAAGTTTTAGTCCAAGGCTGGCTGCACAAAAAGCGGCTGTTAGGCGGACTTAATTTCATAGTGGTTCGGGACCGTTCCGGGCTGACCCAGATAGTTGTGGATAAAGACGAGGAAGTCGAGAAACTGCGCGGCATGCAGGTAGGCACGGTAATGTCCGTACAGGGAAAAGTGGTAGAAGAGCAACGGGCGCCTGGCGGGGCCGAGCTGCACGGGCCTGTTATTACAGTGGATGTCCCGGTAACCGATGAGCCCCCCGTAGAAATCGATAAACCCCTCAGCCACAAACCCGAGAACCTGGATACCCTGTTTGATAACCGCCACATTGGCTTGCGCAGCCCGCAGGAGCAGAAAGTCTTTAAAATCCGGGCCGCATTATTGCGACATATTCGCGATTTCCTCTATAAGAATGACTTTACCGAAATCAACACTCCAAAACTGCTAGCGGGAGCCACTGAAGGCGGCGCTGAAGTGTTCAAAACAGATTACTTCGGCAAAGAGGCTACACTTGCCCAAAGCCCCCAGCTTTATAAGCAGATGATGGTAGGCGCCTTTGAACGGGTGTTCGAAATCGCCCCGGCATTCCGGGCAGAACCCTCAGCCACTACCCGCCATATGTCAGAGGTTTACATGCTGGATATAGAGATGGGCTTCATCAAGGGCCATGAGGAAGTGCTGGATATGGTCCAGGACCTTACTTACGATGCAGTTACCTCGGTTTACAAGGAATTCGCAGACGAACTAAAGAGCCTGCAGGCTCCTGAGCTGGTACTAAAAGAAAAGTTTCCGCGCTACACCGTAGCCCAGGTACATGAACTGTACACCAAGGCTACCGGCACCGATACTACGAACGAAAAAGACCTGATTCCGGATGAAGAGCGCTGGATATGCGAGCACGCCAAAAAAGAGCAAGGCTGCGAAGCCGTATTCGTTACTAACTTCCCCAAAGAGGCCATGAAGTTCTACCACAAACTGGCCGATGACGGTACCGTCCTGTGGGCCGACCTGCTGTTCCGCGGCCTGGAAATCGCCACTTGCCCGATGCGCGAAAACCGCCATGAAGTTTTAGTCGAGCAAATGAAAGCCGCCGGCCTTGATCCGGACCACCCGGGATACAAGTACTTCCTGGAAGCTATGCGCTACGGCCTGCCGGCCCACGGTGGCTGCGGTTACGGTATCGACCGCCTTGTAGAAAAGACCATCGGTTTAGGCAATGTCAAAGAAGCCGCTTTGTTCCCGCGCGATATAAACAGGCTGGCGCCGTAATGGCAGCTATCGAAGAGGTCCGCGAACCGGAAGCGCAATCCGGCTACGTGGCGCCGGAGGTACAGAGCATGCCCCGGATATCAAAAGAAGCCGCTGCCTTAGTATGCGAGCTGGGCTACAGGGTGGCATTCATATATGGTGATGAAGTAAAGGTAGAACCGCTTCAAGAAGGCGTCCATAGATACCCGCCCGTCCAGGTCGAAGTTGCGAGGGACCCTGATTTTATTGACAGGTATATCGACATGGGCCCCTCCACATTTTCCAGCTTCTCAAATACTTAACTTGTTAAGTATTTATATATCTAAAATTCTTTCTTCGTTTTCTTTTAGTTTAAAAACTTCCAAGCTGTGTTCAGAGGCGAAATCGGCAACCTGCATTATAAGTAAATCGTTCGTATAGTATGGATTGTCGGCATGCGCTACGCATATATTTTTAGCCCCGGGGTTAAAACCTTCATAAAATTCCACCTTCTTTCCAGGATCGCCGTCACTGTCTGTAAAGAAACTTGAGCACATTATATATGCGCCGGCGCTGTCCCCTAAAACCATAGCCTCGTGGTCAAGCTTTCTTATATCAAAATCGCGTTTTAACATTTCCTCTCTAAGGACATCCGTAGGGCCGCCGGCTATGAACACCGCTTTGTATTTAGCCCAATCTACTGAGGTTGTATTTCTGTCTATGACTTCAACCATGGGAAATTTCTTAAGATGCTGGTCATAGCTGCCGTCCGGTTTGGCCAGTGTAACAACGGCAGTCGGGATATCCGAGCTCAAGATATCGGCATGCCGGTACCACCAGGAATTCTTATAACTGGCTTCCAGTTCGCGCTGGTAGCCTCCGCTATAGATAATCTTCATATTTTAATAATACCTTCAGAACAACCAATGACGGTTAATTGACAAACAGACAGTAGATGGTAAAGTTGTAGTCATGTCTGATATTGAACACGGCCCTATCTTTAACGAAGTCAAAGGGGCCCATTTTATTCCCGGTGAAGGCGTTGTGCTGGATAGTACTATCCATTACCCGGCTGAAATGCATAGAGACGAAGTCAGAGAAATCGTAGCCGATTCGTATGACATCCCTGAAGATAATATATTGTTTGAGGGCGAAGAACCCAGGAACGACACTATGAGGCGGGCAAGACGCTTGTCGGTTGGGTTTAGGCGATGGAACTCCAGCTGGGACCCAAAAACCCCTAAAGCCGACCCCTCCCTAAACTAAAGTCATTATACGCTTAAATAGGCGTCGCAGTATTTAGCTATTCAAGCTCGCGAGCTGTATGCGCTGCTCTTCGTAGCTGTCGTGAATCGCTCTGGCTTCATCATCGTCTGTCTCCGCGGACAGGGCGTTCAGGTCGCCAAGTTCCTGTCTGTAGCTTTCCAGCGCATCTTCTTTAATCCCAAGCTTGTCCAAACGATCCGCAAAGATGTTGCTGTCGCTGAATAATCTGATATATCCTTCCACTTCAATAATAATCCTGTCGCGGTAAGATGCCGCCTGTTTTTCGGGTCTTTCTTCTGCGCCCATATCTAAATTGTACGCTCAAAATAACCGGGCAGAGTACAATATAGACAAGCAGGAGGTTTTATGAGAATCGTTGTTATTGGCGGTTGGGATTTAAGCGCGAACCAAAAAGACTGTCTGGCTAAGGCCGGCGACGTAAATTATGTAGAAACTCCCGGCTCCTCGCAGGAGTGGTTAAAGGCTGTCGAGGGCGCAGAGGCTATCATGAGCGATGGTGATTATTTGTACGAGAACTTATACAACTTAAAAAACGTCTTCGTCACCTATCCTTATATAGAAATGGGTGATTTTGATACTGACAAACTGACCGCTAACGGCGTCAGTATCGCTAATGCGCAGGGCGGTAACCGTCCTTCAATCGTAGAGTGGACGATGTTCATGGTGCTGAGCCTCTTTAGAAAGCTTAACGAGGCCGTGAATGTAAACGAATATGAATTCGTACGTACTCAAAGCCTGGCTGATAAGGATGTTTTGATAATCGGCCGTGGCAGCATCGGTAGCGAAGTTGGAAAAAGATGCGAGGCATTCGGTATGAAAGTAGATTATTTTCAGCGCGGCGATGATATGGCGCAGAAGACCAAAGGCAAGGACCTGTTCGTCAACTGCCTGAATGTCAATACGTCAAGCAAAAACCTTTTGGACGAAGAATTCTTTATGTCGCTGCCGAAAGGCAGCTACTACGTCACGTTCGTGCGGCCTTGGACATACGACGTTGACGGGATGATCGAATCGCTGGACGCAAATATCTTGGCAGGTGCAGCGATTGACTGCGACCCGGAAGGGCTAGGAGATACCAAGAATCCGTTCTATAAGAGAGTATCTTCGCATCCCAAGATTCTGGCCACTCCGCATATTGCCGGCGCCACCGTCCAGGCTAGCGCTAACGGTACGGAGATTGCCGTTCAGAATATAGAGGCCTTTGCTGCTGGTACGCCTCAAAATGTCCTTCATAAAATATAATCGGACAGAAATCTACAGAGGCGATTCGGATAACAGGCGGATTAATGGTATTAATGATGCAGGAGAAAATAATGACAAAAAACATAAACAATACGATAATCGTTAATCGTGCTAAGCCTGCCGCCGGAATATACCTGATGACAGTCGTGGGCGCGGCGGTATATTTTGCGCAGAACACCAACGGCTTCTGGAATGTGGTATGGGCTATCCTGAAAGCCTTAGTGTGGCCCGGCTTTTTGGTGCACCGGGTTTTTCAGCTGCTGCATATATAGCTCAAGATTTAGTGCAACATATAGATACCTATAGATACTTAACTTGTTAAGTATCTTATTGTTCGATTATACCGCTGGTTTCCAGCCCTGAATCTCTTGGCACGGAGCACCATTTAAAAATCTTCCTGCCCCAGCAGCCGGTGTAGCAGCCCGAGCTATTTAATGAATTCACGCCCAAACAAAGCCCAGAGACAGGTGGGTTTGGGGAGTTTGGATCATATATATAATGAGTTTTCCAATAGCTGAAAACACCCAGACCCGCCAGTACGATTAAAGCAAAAACTGCTAAACTAAGCGGCCATTTCGTAATCAGCTTAAGCATATTCAGATTATACGCTCAAAATAACCGGGCATTATGGTTAAATCTGTATATGGCTTTAACTACGCCGGACTATTCACATAACCTGGTGTTATTGCTTGTACGCTTAGTACTGGGGTTTGCTTTCATAACATCAGCTCGCAATAAGAACCGTGATATCCGCAAGTTTTCCAAGAACGATGGAGTGCCGGTCCCGGTGGCGGTACTCGTGATGGTAATTGAGTACATATCCGGCCTTGCTTTGGCTCTGGGCATATATTCCCAGATAGCGGCAATAGCGATCATGGTTCTAATGCTGGGGACTCTGCGTCTGCATATCTTTAAATGGAAAAGCCCATACTGGGCTCAGTCCGGCGGCTGGGAATACGACCTGATAATGTTCGCATTGGCAGGGGTAATCCTGGTCTTTGGCTCCGGCAGCATCGCGTTAATTAAGTAATCGTCTGAGATAACCAGGCGGTAGTTTACGGTACAATTGTGCTTATGAATAATGATGCCCCTGGTGGAGCGGCCGGCCCTGAACCAAGGCCGGCGCCGCAGATAAACCTGGGGCACAGCGCCAGGCCTTCATGGGAGGAATCCAGGTGGGTAAAATGGGCGGCCACCGCGGTGTTGATCCTGATTTTAACGGGAGCGGCCTACTGGATGTTAAGGTCGCCAAAGAGTACGAGTTCTTCCGCCCAGAGCGCATCGAGCAGTACTAATATTTCACAGCCCCCGGAATCACCTGGTACCCAAAGCGCCCAAGGCTTACAGCTGGATTCAAAGAAAAACTACGGTAATAAGTACGCGGACAGCATTCTGCCGGTTGGTGATAATAAGTATGTGACGGGCGGCCCCAAAGAAGGCTACGTGTATGTCTGCAGTAACTACGCCAGGAACTTGCAGACAGACGCGGGCGGTGCGGGCAGGAGAGGGCCATGGTTCATTGGCACGACAAAATACGACCTTAACAAAAAAATCACTGTGAGCGGCAGCGTGAAATGGCAGCAGCATTTCAGTAATGAAGTCAGCGGCGCGGGCCGTACCATTGATTCAAATGATTTACCCAGCCAACCCACGGGTATTTTCCCGATTACCCCGAACGACCCAGCCTATGCGTACGACAAGAATCCCAACAGCATCCAGGCTCAGGATTTCACATATGCCCTGGATTCCAGCCCGTCATACGGCAGCCCATCCTGCGTAGGCGGCCAGGTGGGAGTCATGCTGACCGGAGTGGCTCTTTTCAGCGGCTTTGATGCCGGCGGCCGCGACGCAGGGGCGTGGGAAGTTCAGGACAGCTGCCAAGGGCACCCGCAGAGCGGTGGTATTTACCACTACCACACTCTTTCCAGCTGCATAAAAGATACCAGCGTAAGTACGGTAATCGGTTTCGCCCTGGACGGCTTTCCAATAACCGGGCCAAAAGTTGGCGCTGATAATATTTTAACCTCGGCTGATTTAGATGAATGCCACGGCCTTACCAGTCAGGTAGTCTTGGACGGCAAGAAGGTGGCGATGTATCACTATGTGATGACTCAGGACTTTCCATACAGCGTCAGCTGTTACCGCGGCCACGCCATACAGCCTCCGGGCATCAAAGCCCCGCCTCATTAAACCCCTACAAATACTTGACTTGTTAAGTATTTTGATATGTCAGCCCGCGGCTATAGAATAGGACTGATAAGCTAAAACAAAAAATGAATTGGCACGAATTACTACCTTACGTTATTTTTGCAGTGACATTCGTCGCAAGCGTGCTTTCCGGCATGGCGGGCGGGGGCGGAGGATTTATAATCACTCCTTTCTATATAGCCATCGGGCTTACTCCCCAGCAGTCAATCGCGACCGGGAAGCTTGGGGCGCTTGGT
>CAMLDA010000018.1 GCA_946478715.1 uncultured Candidatus Saccharibacteria bacterium
TGAAGATGATGGGCGCGATCCAGCCGTTCATCTCGGGCGCGATCTCGAAGACGGTGAACCTGCCGGAGACGGCGACGATCGACGAGGTCGCGCAGCTCTACCAGGAGGCGTGGCAGCTCGGCGTGAAGGCAATCGCGATCTACCGCGACAACTGCAAGGTGGCCCAGCCGCTGTCCATGGCCAAGAAAGACAAGAAAGACGAGGAGCCGGCCCTGGACGCTCCGGTGGCCGAAACCCCGGCCCAGGTGATGGCTACGGCCATAGAGAACCTGGTACCGCGCGGTCCTATCCGCCGCGAGCTGCCCAAGATCCGTAACTCCAAGACCTTTAAATTCACCGTTGGCGGCACCCGCGCTTATCTGACGGTGGGTGAATACGAGGACGGTACGCCCGGCGAACTGTTCATATCCATCGCCAAGATGGGCAGCACCCTGCGGGGTGTCATGGACGCCTTCGCCATCAGCGTCAGCCACGGCCTGCAGTTCGGTGTTCCGCTGAAGAATTACATCCGTAACTTCACCAACACCAGCTTTGCTCCGTCCGGTGTCACCGATGACCCGGATATCCGCACCGCCAGCTCGATAATCGATTACATCTTCCGCCGCCTGGGCAAGACCTATCTGTCCTTTGACGACCAGCTGGAAGTCGGGCTTGCCACCTTGGATGACATGCCTTTGGGCCAGGCCAGCCTGCTGGACGAAGCTGAAGTCGAACAAGAGGTAGCAGCCGCCGAACAGGGAATCGGCAAGGATGATGTCACGGAAACGGCTAACCTGGCGGCATCTATAGCAACCGCCAGCACCTCGCTGGAGCTTGGCGACAAGCCCGCCAAAAAGCAGGCCCGCCAAGACGACTCCGCGCCGATGTGCTTTAACTGCGGCAACCAGACGCAGCGCAGCGGCACGTGCTACGTGTGCACCAGCTGCGGCAGCACCACCGGCTGCAGCTAAAAAGATATCTTGGCCGGAAAGAAAAAGACCCAGGGGGGTCTTTTTCTATTTCTATTTCATAAAATAAATTAAAAAAGCGCCGCGGGCGGCAGGGCATAAGCCGCGCCCTTGGCGCTAGAGCCCCATCAGAGAAACTTGCGGTCTCTAATGGGGCTGCCCGGGCAGGTTTGCCAGGGACTTCCGGAGGACGGGCATCAATCGCCGGGGTCCGATACCAGGTCATCGCCGGGACCCCCCATCATCTCGGCGTGGTAGTTCTCCAGGATCCAGTCGACGGAGCTGCGGATGCGCGCCTCGATGTTCGGGCCGTAGTTGCCGGAGCTCAGCTCCATGGCCACGGTCCAGGGCTGGCCCCGGGAGTAGTCCATGACCATCTCCCGGACGGCTCCGAAGCCCAGATGGCGGGTGAGCTCACGGGTGAGGTGGCTGCACCAGTCCTCATCAAGCTCGCCTTCGGGCCCGTACTGCATCACCGCCACCTTCATGGGCGGCGGCGACAGGCGGTGCATCAGCTTTCCGAACCAGCCGGCGGGCGGTTCGGGGTAGCAGCTGATGACGCAGTAGCCGGCGTAGTAGTTGCAGTCCGTGCGGGCGGTGGTGGGGGAATCATCGCCGTAGACGATGCCCGCGACCTTGTCGTCGGGGCCGTACTGCACGCACGCGACGGGGGGTTCGTCCATGGTGCGTCTCCTTTCGGTCAGCTCAGCTGGACGACGCGCGGGGCGGCAGCGTTGCGACGCTGCAGAGCCTCTCGCTCCGGGCGCTCCGGCGGCTGTTCGCCGTGCTTGAGCGCCAGCTCGTAGGCCTCCTGCTCGGCAGCCATCCGGGCCGCCCGCTGGTTCGCAGTGAGCACGCTGCTCGCCGGAATCAGGTGCCGGGGGTTGTCGGCCGGCAGTTCCTGCACGAACACGCCGTAGCGCTCATCGTGCTTGCGTGTGTGCTCGCCGCAGTAGGCCTTGATGACGTAGTCGGTCCAGGCCACGCGGATGTCGGCATAGCCCCGAAGGTGCCGGGCCCGCTTGGTGCAGCCCGGCTCCTGGCAGTTGCCTTTCAGAATGAGTTTTTCCTGTGGCACCTCGCTCCTTCCGGTCAGATGTGCTTGCCCAGGAACAGGCCGATGATGCAGCCCACCGCGACAAGCGTGAAGAACAGACCCCACAGGAACATGGAGGCCTGCCGGCTGAGCTTCATGCGCTTCCTCCTCGTATAAGGGAAAGGACAAGCCTCGGCGCCAGCCGAAAGCCAGCCCGAAACTTACGCATATATTTTACAACAAAAGGAGTGAATTATCAACAGATGACAAGCGGTCAATTTTGATGTAACTTTATGCTTATGGCAAAAGCCAAAACGAAAACGAGCGTCCAAACTTACGCTGTAACACCTAAGACTCAGGAAATATTCTTAACCATGGCTGTATTGTCGGTGATGATGCAGGCCGCCCTTATAGCTTATTGGGTGATAAGGCAGTACCCATCAAACCACAACCTTAGCGCTTACCTGATTCCGCTGGTAGAGGGAATCGTGGCGCCCGTGGTCTTCTTCTTGAGCGCCTATCTTATGCACCGCCGCGGCCAAGGCGGCAGGCCCTTGTGGTTCAACAGCGCGATTTACGCGGCTATCGGATTGCTGGCGGCCGATGTCATAAGCCAGTCCACCATCTTCTACCAGCAGCTTTACGTATTTAACGGCGGCTACTGGCGCAGCGTGATTTACACTCTGGCGCCGCTCGGCTTCACCTATATCTTCTACCTGGTGTTCCTGTACCGTTTCAAACCTTAAACTTTGATGCGAATCGTAATCCTTTACCATCCCAACAGCGAACAGGCCGGCCCGGCCGAGACTTTCAAGCATGATTTCGAAGCCGCGCATTACGGCTATAAGGTGGAGCTTTTAAGCCTGGAGACCACCGAAGGCGCCGAACTGGCCAAGCTCTACGACATCGTCCGCTACCCGGCGATTCTGGTCCTGGGCCCGGAGGACAGGCTGCAGCAGATGTGGCAGGACCAGCCCTGGCCGCCGATGGGCGAAGTTTACGCCTACGCCCAGAATTAAGATTGCGGTTTTTACCTCCTTTAGCTATGATTTAAATGACAATTAGGAAGAGCCGCCAGCAGCAGCTATCAACTGCCAAACCGAAATCAGGTTGCGGCGCGGAAAGAACAGGGAAAACCTAAGTAGAATCCGCCGGGTAAGGCCCGTCACAGCCGGAATCAAGCCCTTAAAGCAGGATGGTACCGTTCAGAAGATGAGCTCCTGCGCTAAAATATCGGGCTTTTTATTTTTTAAGGAGGCTAAGAAGTGAAGTTCCAGGCTGGTAAACGCCGAAAACCAATCGAATACGAGAAAGACCTTGTCAGATACTGGCAAGAGAATAAGATATTTGAGAAATCAGTCGAGCAGCGACCGGCTGCCGACAGCTATGTGTTTTACGACGGGCCTCCGTTCCTAACCGGTTTGCCGCACCACGGCTCTCTGCTTTCCAGCATAGTCAAGGATGCCGTGCCGCGCTACCAGACCATGAAGGGCAAGCGCGTGGAGCGGGTCTGGGGATGGGATACCCACGGGCTGCCGGCCGAAGTCGCTACCGAGAAAAAGCTTGGTATTCATGACAGACGCGATATAGGCACCAAGATATCCCTAGAGGATTACATAAAGGCCACCCGAGACAATATGATCCAGACCAGCAACGAATGGGAAGATACCATCGCCCGTATCGGCCGCTGGGTAGAATTCAAGGGCGCCTACAAGACCATGGACAAGCCATACATGGAGTCAGTATGGTGGGCATTTAAGAAGTTATACGACGCCGGAAAGATATACGAGGGCGAAAAGGTGTTGCTTTACTGTACCCGCGACGCCACGCCTATCGCCAAAGCCGAGGTGGCTATGGATAACAGCTACCAGGACGTCACCGACCCATCTGTCTATGTAAAGTTCAAGCTTAAGGGCCAGGATACTTATCTGCTGGCCTGGACCACTACGCCTTGGACGCTGCCGGCAAATACCGCCGTCGGCGTAGGCCAGGATGATACCTATGCCGAAATCAAGTTGGCCAGCGGCGAAAAGCTGGTTCTGCTGAAGGATTTGCTAGGGAAGGTGCTGACTGACGAAAAACACCAGCCTCTAAAGTACGAGATTCTGCGCGATGACATCAAAGGTTCAGAGTTCATCGGACATGAATACGAGCCGCTGTTTGAACACCGCGGCGAAAACGCCCATAAGATCTGGAATTATCCCGGCCTTAGCACAGAAGAGGGGACCGGCATCGTGCACCTGGCCCCGGCTTTCGGTGAAGAAGACTATCAGCTGGCAAAAGAAAAAGGTTTTCCCCTTATAAACAACGTCGATGACAGCGGTTTTTACAAGGAAGGACCCTGGAAAGGCCAGCTTGTCTGGGACGTGAATAAAAATATTGCCAAGACCCTGCACGAGCAAGGCGTCGTTTGGAAAATAGAATATATCCGCCACAGCTATCCCCACTGCCACCGCTGCGGCACGCCGCTGATGTACCGGGCGCATCCCAGCTGGTTCATGAACATCGACGACCAGCGGCAGATGATGCTGGAGCAAAACTCCAATATCAACTGGTTCCCGGCCCATTTCAAGCAGGGGCGGTTCGCCAAGAACATCCAAGCAGCTCCCGACTGGAACCTAAGCCGTGACCGCTTCTGGGCTACGGCCTTTCCGGTATGGAAAGGTGTCGATGAGCAGGGCAATGAACACGTCAAAGTCGTTGGCAGCTACGCCGAGCTAAAGGAATTATCAGGGGTCGAACTGGAAGATTACCACCGCCCTTGGATTGATGAGGTGACTTTTGAGATAGACGGGGTGAAGTATAAGCGCATAGAACAGGTCATGGACAGCTGGTTCGAAGCCGGCTCCATGCCTTTCGCCCAGTTCCATTACCCTTTTGAGAACCAGGAGAAGTTCGAGCAGAACTTCCCCGGGGATTTCATAGCCGAATACGTCGGCCAGGTCCGCGCCTGGTTCTACTACCTTCACGCGCTAAGTGTCGGCCTGTTCGGCGCCAACTCTTTCAAAAACGTGATTGTCACCGGCACGATTGCCGGCAACGACGGCCGCAAGATGAGCAAGAATTACGGCAACTACACCGACCCTAACGAGCTGATGGATACCTTCAGCGCCGACGCTCTGCGTTTTCTTTTCCTAAGTTCGCCGCTGCTGAACGGCGAAGATTTCGCCCTGGTTGACAAGGACGTGTCGGATGTCCATCGCAAACTGCAGATGGTCTGGAACATGTACGATTTCTTCACCCTTTACGCATCCGTAGACGGCTGGGAGTGGGACGGCGATATGAGCGACCCTTATCAGGAGCTGACGCATCCCCTGGACCAGTGGATTGTCAGCCGTGTCCACCAGCTGACGGCCGAAATCGAGGAGAATATGGACCGCTACGACCTGCCAAGCGCCTTAAAAGGCGTGCTGCCTTTCATAGACGATGCCAGCAACTGGTATATCCGCCGGTCCCGCAAGCGCTTCTGGAAGAGCGAGAACGACGCCGACAAAGATATGGCCTATAAGACACTGCACTACGTCCTGGTGCGCTTAAGCCTGGTTCTGGCGCCATTCACGCCATTCATGGCCGAAGAGCTGTTCCGCGGCCTTACAGGTGGCGAGAGCGTGCATCTGTGCGACTGGCCGCCGGCCGGCCAGGTAAACGGCATCATCATCAACGAAATGGCCGCCATCCGCGACCTGATAACCCAAGGCTTAGCCCAGAGAGCCGCCGCCGGTATCAAAGTACGCCAGCCGCTGCAGTCCGTTACTGTCCATACCCATCTGGAGCTGAAGCCGGAGCTGGTAGAGATTCTAAAAGAAGAACTCAATGTAAAGGACGCCCAGGTAGAAAATACGGCTCCCGACCAGCCGGTCAAAGCTGTAGTGGACCTTGAACTTACAGATGACCTTAAAAGGGAAGGATTGGCCCGGGAGCTTATGCGCCAC
Organism: uncultured Candidatus Saccharibacteria bacterium; assembly: GCA_946478715.1. The sequence goes on from CAMLDA010000018.1 coordinate 5,916, forward strand.
ATCCAGCAGGCCCGCAAGAACGCCGGCCTTAATGTGGATGACCGTATAGAGGTGGGGGTAGAGAGTGAATCCGAAGAGATTAGGCAGGCCTATGCTCAATACAAAGACGAGATTTTCCGCGAGACATTAGCCGTAGGCGAGCTTAGCGGACAGGCGGCGCATAGCGAGCAGGTGAAACTTGGCGACCAGATTGCCGAAATCAAGCTCAGCAAGACGGATAACAGAGATAACTAGCATTTTAATGCTAGTCTTACATGGCTAGTTATTGCTCCTCCTATCTTCCTTAGAGCCACTCCACCCACTTGATGCCTATAGCTGGTAAAACCAGTCTTTACGTCGAGGATGAATCTCCTAACAATCGATTCATACTCTCATACCCAAGGACAGACTGTTTTACAGCACCGGCTTCAGGTGGGCTCCGCAAGGTTCTTCGAAAGATAGACTCGGCTGAGCCTACCTCTTTGACAGATAATTCCTTATCTGTTAAACTCCTTAGGTTATGGCAGAAGCAACAGCCGAAAAACCAAAGACTGCAGCCAAGCCGGCAGCTAAACCCGCCGCCTCTGTTAAACCGGGCAAGAAAGCAGTCATTTCCACCGGCGGACACCAGTTCCTGGTATCCGTAGGCGATGAAATCGAAGTGGAACTGCTTGATCCGGCTCAGCAAAATACCGCCTTTGAAGCCCTGCTGGTGATTGACGGCGATAACGTCAGTGTCGGCGCTCCCACCGTATCAGGGGTAAAGGTATCCGCTGATATCGTGGAGCAATCGGTAAAAGACGACAAAGTGGTAGCTATCCGCTACAAGGCCAAGAAGCGGGTCCGCAAGGTCCGCGGCCACCGGCAGCGCCACACCCGCATCAAGATTACGAAAATCGCTTAACAGCCCGACCCCTGTCCGCTAAGGTGTGGATAAGTCGGGTTGTTTTTATTGACGCGCTCAACAGGGAAGCGTAATCTGTTACTAGGCTTACGAAAAATCAAAAGCCAAAATAAATACAAAAACACCTTAGAAAATGCAAAAACGCCTAATTGCGCGTGCGCGCGCGGTCAATATATGGCTAATGGCCCCCTTGTTGGGCCTGTCTGTATTTTTAGCTGTTTTCGTAGCGGCCGCTCCCGCAGTTCAGGCGGCTACCACCTCCAGTACCCTGAATTTCCAGGCCCGGCTGCTGAACAACCAGGGAGGCATCGTACCGGACGGAACTTACAACATCGACTTCAAGCTGTATACCGCAGACAGCACTACCGGAACGGTGGGTACCTGCACGGGCTCGTGTGTCTGGGAGGAGACCCGGACCGGCGCCAGCAAGGTGCAAGTCATAGACGGTTACTTTTCGGTTAATCTGGGCAGCGTCACGCCGTTCGGCTCGACAATCAATTGGGACCAGCAGCTATGGCTGACGATGAATATCGGCGGCACCGGCGGTACACCTTCGTGGGACGGCGAGATGCAGAATGCCGGCCACAGCATAGCGTTGACGGCGCTGCCGTACAGCTTTACGGCCGGGAAGCTGGCCAAGACCAGCGGCGCCAACCGCGGCACGCTGGCCTTCAACACGGTGGCTAACAACCCGGTTATCACTCTGCCCGATGAAACGGGAACGGTCTGTACCACGGCCGCCACAGGCATCTGTACCCAAGCGGGTACCGGATTTGTTCAATTACAGAACGCAACTCCGGGCACCGCCCAGACTGGAAGCTTTAACATTAACGGCACCGGCATAGCCGTAACGCTGCAGGCGGGAACGATGGATACGGCTACCGCCACGGCATTAGGTATCGGCACTACCCATGCCACAGAAATCGATCTGAACCAGTCCACGGTTATAGCCGCCGGAAAGACCCTGAAGATAACCGGCGATACCACAGCTAACCGGCCAGCGGCATCATCCGGCAACAAGGGCATGCTTTACTTTGACACCAACACCGGCCAACTGCTGCAGAGCAACGGCAGCAAGTGGATTTCCGCGCCCCGGAGCAAGACTTTCATCGTGGCCGCCAATAACTCCACCCAGGCCGAAAAGGACGCCGCCGACGCCGTCGCTCCGGGCTCCGGAGACCAGGCCACAATCAACGGCTTCTTTACGTCCGCTCCGTGTACCACTACCGGCTGCTCCGTTTACCTGATGGAAGGCACCTACACAATCTCGGCCGCCATATCCATCCCGAATAACTCGATTCTGGAAGGAGCGGGAGCGGCCACGGTAATTACCTTGCCGGCTTCCCAGAACGGCTCATACAACATGATCCAAAACACTGATACCACGACAGGTACTAACGTGACTATCCGTAACCTGGTGGTGGACGGCAACAGCTCCGGCCAGTCGTCAGGCGCCATGAACGGTATCCACCTGGACGGCATCGGCAGCGGGACCGCCCGGATGGGAGCCGCCATAGACCAGGTCATTATCCGGAATATCTACGGTACCAATAACGGCCAGATATATATGCTGGCGGTAGCTAACACCAAGATTCAGAATAGTTCGTTCAAGGATTCCTCGGGTACCGACGCGGTAGGTATAGAGGTTGGCAGCAGCTCAGCCGCCAATAACCTTATCCACGGGAATGTTTTTAACGGGCTGAGAGCCGTGATC
>CAMLDA010000019.1 GCA_946478715.1 uncultured Candidatus Saccharibacteria bacterium
AGTCTACGCGCTTACCCAGCAGGTTCTGGCGGAAACGCCCCTGCTTGCCTTTCAGCATGTCGGAAAGGCTCTTCAGGCGGCGGCGCTGGCCGGTAGCGGCTACGGCACGGCCTGAACGGGTGGAGTTATTATCTATCAGAGCATCAACCGCTTCCTGCAGCATCCGCTGCTCATTGCGGCGGATAACTTCGGGCGCGTTAAGCTCCATCAGCTTCTTAAGCCGGTTGTTGCGGTTAATGACGCGGCGGTAGAGGTCATTTAAGTCGGAGGTAGCGAAACGGCCGCCTGTCAGCTGGACCATAGGCCGCAGATCCGGAGGAATGACCGGCAGGACGCTAAGCGTCAGGCTGCTCGGCTTGATGCCGGCGCGCTGCATGCTTTCCAGCAGGCGCAGGCGCTTCATTATCTTCTTTTTGCGCTGGCCCTTGGCTTCTTCGGCTTCTTTATTCAAGTCATCGATTAGCTTCTCAAGGTCGACTTCGTCAAGCAGCTCTTTAAGTGCGGAGCCGCCCATGCCGACGGATATCAAGGCCGCTAGCTCTTCAGGCAGAGTGCGGTATTCGGTCTCGCTCATCAGGCGGAATTTTTCCAGGCTGTCTATCTGAGCCAGGAATGTCTCCGCTTCTTTGCCGAGCTCTTCCAGCTCTTTGTTGCGGGCTTCACTTAAAGCGCGGATGTCAGCGCCTTCAGCCTTGGCTTCGTTCTCGTAACGCAGGTTGATGGCTTCCTCGGCCGTCTTGAACTCGGCCTGGCGATCCTCGCGGATCTTATCGCGGGCCTCGGTATCTACGCTCTTGATGATGTAGCTGGCGAAATAAGCGACGCGCTCCAGGTTCTTGACAGTCATACCCAGTAAAAGACCCATAGCGCTTGGTGTGCCGCGCAGGAACCAGATATGGGCTACGGGGGTAGCCAAGCTGATATGGCCCATGCGTTCGCGGCGGACTATGCTGCGGGTTACCAGCTCGCCGTTCTTATCAACGGCGGCTTCCCGGCTGCGGACGCCTTTATATTTAGCGTCATGCGGGTTGATATCTTTTACCGGCCCGAAGATGCGTTCGCAGAACAGGCCGTCTCGCTCCGGCTTCTGGGTTCGGTAATTTATGGTTTCGGGTTTGGTTACTTCGCCATAGCTCCATTCCAAGATGTCATCGGGGCTGGCAATCGCCAGACGGACGGCATCGAAATCGGCTATGTTGGTTCCGGTTGAATACTGGCGCATGTTTAAGCCTCCTCTTCTATGGATTGGTTTTCTAGTTCGCTGTCGACTATCGAAATGCCTTCTTCGCCTGTCAGTTCGGGATCGTTGGCAACGGCTTCGTCAACGATAGCCGCTTCATCTATCACTGATTGGTCGGAGACTACCGATATTGGCGCCTTGGCTTCTTCTTTGATGTTCTGGGCCAGGACGTGCTCGGCGTCAACTACTTCGTTTTCTGCCAGCAGGTCGACCTTCAGTCCCAAGCCCTGCAGCTCCTTGACGAGCACGTTAAAGCTTTCGGGAACTTTCGGGCCCTGGATAGGCGTTCCTTTGATTATCGATTCGTACGCCTTGGCGCGGCCGTAGACGTCGTCGGACTTAATGGTCAGCATCTCCTGCAAGGTGTTAGCGGCGCCATAAGCTTCCAGCGCCCAGACTTCCATCTCTCCAAAACGCTGGCCGCCGTTCTGGGCTTTGCCGCCCAGCGGCTGCTGGGTAACCATGGTGTAAGGCCCGGTGGAGCGGGCATGTATCTTATCGCTTACCATGTGGTTAAGCTTGATGATGTACATGGAGCCGACGGTGGTGCGCTCGGCGAACGGTTCGCCGGTGCGCCCGTCGTACAGCTGCTGCTTGCCGTCTTCCGGCAGGCCGGATTCTTTAAGTAACTCCTGAATTTTCCTTATAGGCACGCCGTTGAAAGCCGGGCTGGCAACCTTGATGCCAAGAGCCCGAGCAGCCATCCCTAAGTGGGTCTCGAACAGCTGTCCGATATTCATACGGCTCGGTACGCCCAGCGGGTTGAGGACGATGTCGATCGGGGTACCGTCTTCCGTAAACGGCATATCCTCCACGGGCAATATCCGGGCGATTACGCCCTTGTTGCCGTGGCGTCCGCCAAGCTTATCGCCTACGGAAATCTTGCGCATTTGAGCGACAAACACCTGAATCTGCATGATTACCCCGGCTTTTAGCTCATGGCCGTTGGCCCGGCTGAAGACTTTCACACCTACGACCTTGCCGTGGCGTCCGGTGCTCATGCGCTGCGAAGTATCACGAACTTCTTTGGCTTTTTCACCGAAGATAGCGCGGAGCAGTCGCTCTTCGCTGGAAAGTTCCTGCTCGCCCTTCGGAGTAATCTTACCGACAAGGATATCGCCAGGGTGGACCTCAGCTCCGATACGGACTATGCCGTCCTCGTCAAGGTGCCTTAGGGCTTCTTCGGAAACGTTCGGGATATCACGGGTAACGATTTCCGGGCCAAGTTTGGTTTCACGGACTTCTGTCATGTAATCCACTATGTGGATAGATGTAAGGGTGTCGTCTTCTACGAGTTTGCGCGAAAGTATGATGGCGTCTTCAAAGTTATACCCGCCCCACGGCATGAATGCCGTCAGCAGATCCTTGCCAAGCGCCAGCTCGCCGTCGGCGATGCTCATACCTTCAATCAGCGGGTCGCCGGCTTTAACCTTGTCGCCGCTGCTGACTACCACCATCTGGTTTATAGAGCTGCCTTCGTTGCTGCGCAAGAAGTGCACAGGACGATAGGTGACCTTGCCGCCTTTCTTATAGCTTACGACCACTTCATCGGCGGTGGCTTTTTCGACTACGCCGTCTTCCTGGGCCACTATCAGCTGGCCGGTATTATGGGCGACTATGCTTTCCATGCCGGTGCCGACTATCGGCGCCTGCGGCTTTATCAGGGGCACTGCCTGGCGCTGCTGGTTGGAACCCATCAGCGACCGAAGCACGTAATTCTTTTCTACGAACGGGATAAGACCGGCGCTGGAACCGATGGTCTGGCTTTGGGCGGAGTCCATATAGGTGACCTCATTGGCGTCAACTTCTCCTGCCTCAAGGCGGGAACGGGCACTGATACGCGGTTCTACGAAGTAGCCGTTGCCGTCAAGCTCATTACCGGCTCCGGCTATGATGGCGTCAGATTCTTCGGCGGCGTCCAGGTAGACGATTTCTTCGGTGACTTTGGCTTTTACTGGCCATGTGGCGCGGTCTTTAACAGCGGCCAGCCGCTTGGCGGCGGCCTCTGTTATGACTGAGCCGGCTTTAACTATGACTTTGCCCTTTTCGTCTTCCAAATCCAGGCGGGCGATGTGGCCGGCGGCATTTTTGGCCGGGACCGCGTTTATCACCTTGCGGTAAGGAGTTTCAATGAATCCGTATTCATTTATCCGGGAGAAGCTGGCCAGGTTGAGCACCAGGCCGATGTTAGCGCCTTCAGGGGTTTCAACGGGGCAGATACGGCCGTAGTGAGTTGCATGGGCGTCGCGGACTTCAAAGCCGGCGCGCTCGCGGCTCAAGCCGCCGGGGCCCATCGAAGAAAGGCGGCGCTTGTGGGCCAGCTCTGACAATGGATTTATCTGGTCCATGAACTGGCTCAGCTGGGAGCTGGCGAAGAATTCGCGGACAGCCGCCACGACGGGGCGGGCATTGATAAGCTGCGCCGGAGTAACCGTTTCTATTTCGCTCATGCTCATACGGTCTTTGGCGTTGCGCTCCATGCGCAGCAGGCCGATGCGGAACTGGCGCTGTACCAGTTCGCCAACCAGTTTGACGCGGCGGTTAGCCAGGCTGTCGATTTCGTCAGCCGGCTCCTGGGTGACATTCAGGCGGATAATCTCGGCGATTACCGCCAGCAGGTCCTCTATGCGCATCACGCGGTTATCAATAGTGTTAGGGACTTTAAGGTCAAGGCGCTTGTTCAGCTTGTAGCGGCCTACCCGGCCGAAGTCGAAGCGCTTGAAGTTATAGAACATGTTCTCCAGCAGCGAACGGGCATTGTCGACCGTGGCTAAGTCGCCAGGGCGCAGGCGGCGGTAAACCTCAATCAGGGCCTCGTTGGCGCTGCTTGCCGGATCCTTGTCCAGGGTTGCCTGGATATATTTGACGTCGCCTTGGTCAACATGCTTGAAAGCTTCCCGGATTTCATCAGGGCTCATGCCTAAGGCTTTCAGAAGGGTGGTGACGGCTATCTTGCGCTTTCGGTCAATCTTTACGAACAGCGCGCCGGCGGCGGAAGTTTCGAATTCCAGCCAGGCGCCGCGCACCGGGATGATCTTGGCGCCATAGAGGCTGGTGGTGCCATGCGGGTCGGCAGTAAAGAATACGCCGCTGGACCTGATAAGCTGCGAAACCACGACGCGCTCGGCGCCGTTGATTACGAACGTCCCCCGGCTGGTCATCCATGGGTAATCACCCAGGTAGATTTCCTGCTCTTTCACCTCGCCGGTGACTTTGTTAGTCAGCTCGACCGTAGCTTTAAGAGGAGCCTCGTAAGAAACGTTGTTCTCGCGGGCCTCTCCTTCGCTCATCTTGGGTTCGTCAAAATGATAGTCCTTAAATGTGATGCTAAGCTTCGTGCCGGTATAGTCATCAATCGGGCTGATTTCGGCCAAAAGTTCGCCCAGGCCCTCTTCCACGAACCACTGGAACGAGTCGTTCTGGTGGCTAACAAGGTTCGGCGGGTTAATAATGTCGTCTTGGTTTGTAAAGTACGTGCGCTTAGCAATAGTTCCGGTGCCTTTCGCCATTAAAAGCAATACTCCTTTTTAATAAATTATGTTGTCGCTAAAGCGAAGCCCACTACGTTCGGCGATGCAAAAAGAGATTTTCCCACAGCAAGCACCAAAGTACACTACTTCTTGCCCTAATTCTAAAGGGCTTTGGCCCTGCAGTCAAGAGTATTTTAAGTGATATTTATTACGCCGATTTAGGAATCGTATCGGCTAACTTACGGGTGTCGATGATTTTATCGACAAGCCCGTATTTTTTGGCTTCGTCAGCCGTCATCCAGAAGTCGCGCTCCATATCTCCGTGGACTTTCTTAATCGGCTGGCCGGTATTCTTAGACATTATCTCTTCCATCATCCGCTTGACGCGAAGCGCCTCGCGAAGGTCGATTTCCTGGTCTGTAACCTTGCCGCGGGTGCCGCTTGACGGCTGGTGGATCATCACTGTGGCATGCGGCAGCAGGAAACGCTTGCCTTTGGTGCCTGAACTCAGCAGGAAAGCCGCGGCGCTGGCCTGGACGCCGATACCTACAGTCTGGATGTCGCTTTTAACGAATTGCATCGTATCGTAGATGGCCATGGCGTCATAGACGCTGCCGCCGGGGCTGTTTATATATAGGATGATGTCCTTGTTCGGGTCCTGGTTCTCCAGGAATAGCATCTGGGCCACCACCAAGTTAGCGGTGTGTTCGTTTACATCATCACCTAAGAAGATTATCCGGTCGCGCAGCAGGCGGCTGTAGATATCATAGGCCCGCTCCATGCGGCCCTCTTGCTCAATAACCGTAGGCACCAGTATTTGAGAATTGATTCGGTTCATATGCAATTATTGTATGCCGGCCATTAGCACTCGTCAAGTGCGAGTGCCAATTTTATTTACTGGCGTAGGAAGTAAGCTTTTCCAGGGTTTTTTCAGTAAGCATGCGGGATTCGATATCTCGCCGGTTCGCCGGTTTATCAAGCTCGGCCTGCATCTGCGGATCCTGGTACTGGCCCTTAAGCAGCTGCAGCCTGATTTCCAGCTCTTCGGGGGTGACTTCCAGTCCCTCCTTGTCGGCTATCTCACTTAATACCAGACCGGCTTTGACGCGCTCTGCGGCGTCAGGGCGCTGCCGTTCGCGATGCTGCTCTTCGGTAAGGCCCTCTTCCGCTAAGTGTTCCTGCCAGGTCTGGCCGCGGTAAACCAGGTTCTGCTTTTCCTGCTCCTCCAACCTAAGCAGCTCATCCTCAACAAGCGCTTTGGGTACTTCCAGCTCGGCTTTTTCAACGATTTTTTGAATCAGTTCGTTAGTATACTCATTATCGGCTTGGCCTTGGCGTTCGGCCGCCAGCTGCTTCTTAATGTCGGCTTTCAGTTCGGCCATTGTTTTGAAAGGACCGGCCTTTCTGGCGAATTCGTCGTCGGCCTTCGGCTCTTTCAGCTCCTGGACTTTCTTAACCTCAACCTTGAACATCACTTTTTTGTTCTGCAGGGCCGCCACGCCGTAATCCTTCGGGAAGGTAACGTCAAACGTCTTTGTGTCGCCGGCCTTTGAGCCGAGCAGCTTTTCTTCGAAGCCCGGTATGAAAGTCTTGCTGCCGAGCGTCAGCGGATAATCTTTGCCATCGGCACCGTTTATCTTCTTCCCTTCGGTGTCACTGCCCTCAAAATCAATTATCAGTTCGTCACCGTCTTTTGCCGCCCTGTCAGCTTCTACCCGCTCAGCCATCCTGGTCTGCAGGTTCTTAATGATATCTGAAACATCTTTGGCGGTGATTTCCACCTTTTTCTTAGCCAGCCTGATGCTTTTATAATTCGGGAGCTTTATAGCCGGCAGGATTTCGGTTTCGGCCGCGAACTGCATCTCCGTATAAGGCACGAACTTCTTAAGCTGCACGTCGGGGGTGCTGACCGGCCGGACTTTTTCCTGCTCAACTGCCCGGCGATAAAGCTCGTTTAAGGCATGCTCCATGAACTCGTCCAAAAAAGCCTGCTGGTTGACATTCTGCTCAACCAGCGCGTCCGGCGCCTTGCCGGCGCGGAAGCCCGGAACCCTTACATTCTTACGGAAATGGGCTATGACATGGCGGCGTATTGGGTCCATATCGGCCGCATCGGCGTCAATAGTCAAAGTGATATTTGTCGGGCTGTTGTCTTTCCTGGTAACTCGCATGAATTGCGATTATATCGGATTCTTCCCTGTTTTTCCAGGAATTATCCGGCGCGGCTCTCTTGGATAGCAGAGACTATGTCCCCTTTTGGCAGCTCTTTTTCGGTGCCGTTTTTTAAATCCCGCAGCTGAAAGCGGCCAGATTGCAGCTCTTTCTCGCCGATAAATATAGCGTATTGGACGCCGCTTTTAACCGCGCTTCTTATCTGGGCGTCAAGTTTGCGGCCGCTGCTGTCGACGGCAATTTTCAGCCCGTTTTTTCTAAATTCGCCCACTACCGCCTGGGCTTTGGCGTAAACGTCGCCTATCAGAATCGCCGCCGCATCGGTTTCCGGCCCCAGCCCCGGTAAAAGCCCATGGGCCTCCAAAAAGTTCTGCAGCGTGACGTCGCCCATGCCAAAACCGACCGTGGGCACTGGTTCAGCGCCGAACAGGCCGACTAAGCCGTCGTACCTGCCGCCGCCGAACATCGAACGGTTATTTTCCGGATCAGTGTCGAATACCTCGAAAATTATATCCGTGTAATAATCAAGGCCTCTTACTATAGCCGGGTCATAGGCTGCGCTTTCCACGCCTGACAAATTCAGAAGGCGCAGAAGTTCGGCTACCGGTTTAGGCACGTCTTCCGACTTCAAAAAGTTAAGCAGCTGGCTGCCCTTGCCGTCGCCCAGTTTTTCTATAAACATCTTTTCAAACTCGTTCGGCTCAATCTTTGACTGCCTGTCCAATAATTTAAGGCATAAATGCTTCTGGTCATCGCTTAGCCCGAAGGATTCGAACTGCTGGTTCATGTAGCCGCGGCTGTTTATCCGGATTTCGTAGTCGCTGCTTTTGGCGCCGAACGATTTTAAGATAGCGTCCGCCACCTGGATAATCTCGGCGTCGCCATCCAGCCCTTCAACGCCGAAAAGGTCGACATTCAGCTGGTTATGTTCGCGCAGGCGCCCGCGCTGCGGGCGTTCATAGCGCCAAAGATTAGGGATACTATAAAGGCGCAGCGGATACGGCAGTTCCTGACGCCTGGCGGCGACCATCCGGCTGACGCTGGGCGTCATTTCCGGCCTGATGGCTACCTTGCGCCCGCCTTTATCCTCAAAAGAGTAGAGCTGCTCGTTTACGATTTCTTCGCCGCTTTTGGCGGCATAAATATCAAAGGATTCAAGTATCGGCGCGTCGTACTCCTGATAGCCGAAGCTTTCAACCACCTCGCGCAATTTTCCAAACATATACTTTTGGATACGCTTATCTTCCGGGTAGAAATCGCGCGCGCCCTTATAGGGCTGGGTAGATAAACTCATGATTGATTTTATTATAGACACTTATGGTAAACCGGCAAAAGCAGGATATATAATTGTTGGGTAATGTCCCGCACCAATAACCGCCCCCGACGCAGCTCCCACCTGCATATTCCCGGCGCTTTTGATCTTTTCGGGCCCAGTAAACGGCTGGTGCTTGATAATATCTGGATTTTCGGGCCGCTTTACGCGGTGCCGTTCATATTCTGGCTGCACAGCTGGATATGGTCGCCGATCCCCGGGCAGCATGTCCGCTTTTGGCAG
>CAMLDA010000020.1 GCA_946478715.1 uncultured Candidatus Saccharibacteria bacterium
AAAGACCTGGGTTATAACAAAGGCTATAAATGGGACGCCGGCTTCAAAGACAAACGCGGCTTTTTGCCGGAAGAGTTATCAGACTCCGACTTCTTTAAATAGCGGTTAGGGTATTGCTTAATAATAGCAAAAGTGGTATAATATAACAGATTGCTCGGGGTAAACCTGAGCGGTTGTTTTTTAACACTGCTTTTTGCGCGGAGCCGCCCTGGACAGCACGCTGTTTAGAGCGGTTTCGCGCAAGGACAACATCATCTTCGACCCACAACCCCCTGGGAGGGATAATGGCAAGAGCTATCAGAATCGCAGTCGCTGGCATCGCCCTGGCGGTGATGCTCGCCGGCTGCGATTGGGGAGGCAAGACCACCCTGATCCGCAGCGACCCGCCGATCAACGGCATGGAGGCGTCGGTCAAGTACACGATCGACTCCACGCCCAACGGCGCGGCGGAGACGAACCAGTCGGTCTACCAGGGTGTCAACGGCGTCAGTCCGCTGCCCCTGCTGACCACCACGTTCGGCCGCGGTGCCAGCTCCAAGACGGAGACCGTCCAGGCCACGCGCGAGGACGGCAGTGCCGTCAACGTGCTGGGCATGAACAAGCGGACGATCAACTTCGGCCTGACGCAGTTCCTGACGGCCGAGCTGGCGACCTACGACATGCGGGACGCCCACGGCGACCGCGTGTGCGGAGCCAAGGTCCGCATGACCTACCAGCCGAACATCGCCGAACAGATCTTCGGCGCCGGCCTGGGCTCGGGATGGGACGTGCTGTGGTACTACAGCGTGCCCTGCGCTTCCACTCCCGCGGCCCCGCTGGATCTCGCCAATGCGGAGTTCCAGGCCCTGGTCATCGACCAGGTGCTGAACGTCCGCATGACGGGCAAGCCGGTCATCTGGAACCGGGGCCACAGTGTCACCATCGTCGGCGGCAAGCCGACGACGCTCCAGGGCGGCTGGTGGAAGAGCAACGCGATGATCCTGAACGTCGCCACGCCGATGATCAAGGGCCTGATCAGCGACCTCAACCAGAAGGACAACGACTGGCTGCAGTTCACGCCGGGCGGCCCCTACGCCGGCAGCAAGCTGGTCTACTCGGCGGGCGACGCGGACACGTATCTGACGTTCAAGCGGGTCTTCCTGAACCGCCAGAGCGATTACGTGGTCCACTTCCGCGGCGCGCCCAGCGAGCCGTGGAAGGTCGTGGTCATCCACCCGCAGTACAACATGGAGTGGAACGACCTGGGCCAGCAGTGGAGCGCGCTCAAGAGCCAGGCCCTCCCGAACATCGACTCCAAGATCAACCAGAAGACCGGGCTTCCCAAGGACTTCACGGACGCCACGGTCAAGGAGATCGAGACGGAGGGCTGCCAGAACTGCCCGAACGCCGGACTGGAGCAGATCCTGATCCGGGACGGCAACACCGGGCGGCCGCTGTACGCCATGACCGTCCGCGGCTACCTGGGGGCCAACAGCTCGCTCGTGATGTTCGGAGGCATCCCCAACCTGTCGCTGGAGTCGGCCCTCAACATGGCCGAGGACCGCCGGCAGAAGCTGGGCTACGACACCACGAACCACGTGCTGGGCTACAAGACGAACGGCTGTCCGATCCAGCGCGATCCGGACGGCAAGATCTCCGACCAGCAGATGTCCACGGACGAGTGCGCGAGGTTCCTGCGCGAAGGTTCGCTCTGGGACATGCTGACCCAGGACCCGACCAAGTTCGGGTTCGACGTGGTTGGGCAGTTCCAGGTCCGCGACAACAGCACCTGGCACAGCCAGTGCGACAGCGACGGCACTAACTGCGTCAACGTCGCGGACGACACCAAGCTGGACGCGAGCTACCTGTTCAGCACCGCCGGTCCCAAGCTGCAGCAGGCCTGGACGGTCATGCAGCTGCTCGGCGAGGTCGGAGTCCGGACGCTCGGTCTCAGCTACACCAGCGGACCGGGCCAGGGAAGCGGCATGCTCTTCGGTATGGAGCAGCCGATGATGTACCAGCAGTACTTCTCGGGAATCACCAACCCCGAGATGGTCTTCGCCTTCGACGCGCGGGCCCTTCAGCTGCCGCAGACACTCGCGGCCGCCGGGCAGGCGCTCTACGGCAACCAGGGCTGACCACCCACGCCGGGGCTTCCTCGCATCGCGAGGGGGTCCCGGCCTCAACCATAGGTTTTAATTGCTTGAAGCCTGCGGTTAAGTCAAGCTTTTCCTACGCTCAAAATAAGCGGGCGGTTAGGGCTTAGATGTGGATGCCGGCGGTGGCGCCGCCATCGATGGCGATTACTGCGCCGTTAATGTAGCCGGATTCCGGCAGGGCCAGGAAAGTTACCAAACGGGCAATTTCTTCCGGCTGGCCCACGCGGCGGGCGGGAGTTTGCTCAATCGCTTTCTGCATAGTATCGTCCGGGATTGATTCAATAATGGCGGTATCTACCAGGCCGGGTTCTACCAGGTTGAACGTGGCGGAATGCGGAGCGCCAAACCGGCCCTGTTCGCCGGGCAGGGAGCGCATAAAACCGCGCAAAGCGCCCTTTGAAGCAGCGTAGTTAGCCTGCATAGCGTGGCCGCCAGCCGCTACCGAACCGATTGTAATTACGCGCAAATCTTCGGTTTTGCGAGCGGCGCGCACTACTTCGCGGGTAACTATCATGGTGCCGCGCACATTCACGTCTAAGATTCTGCGAATAGCTTCGTCTTCCATGCGGCCAAATGGACCATCTTCTTTGGCGCCGGCGTTATTTACCAGGACTGATATGACGCGACCGGCTTCGCTGCCAGCCGCTTGGCGGCGGCTCTTATCTTCGGCGACGATTTCTTTTAATACGCCGGCGATTTCTTCCGGCTCGCTGCCCAAGTCCAGCAGGACCCCGTGCCCGGCTTCGCCAAGACTTTCGTTAATGGCTTCCACGCTGGTACTTTTGGTGCCCGTGCCCACTACATAAGCGCCTTCGCCAGCTAAACCTTCGGCTACGGCCTTACCGATACCGCTGCCGGCGCCGGTTACTAAAGCTAATCTGTCAGAAAGTCTTCCGCTCTCTACGGACATATGTAAATCCTCTTTAATTAGGCATAATTATTCACCAAAATACAAAAACTGCAAGCATAAGCGCACCCGCGTAACCAAGGTTAGCCCTTGGCGGCTTTTTCGAGTTCGGCGATGTCGTATTTGACCATCTTCATAAAACGGGCCACTACGCGTTCAACCAGCTCCGGGTCATCACTCTTCAGATATTCCTGCAAAACTCTTGGTACCACTTGCCAGGTGACGCCGAATTTATCCTGAATCCAGCCGCAGGCGATTGGTTTGCCTCCGTCGCTGAAGGCGTCCCAGTATTTATCAATCTCTTCCTGGTTTTCGCACGTAATGGTGAACGATACGGAGCCGTTCGGCAGATTAAAGCCTTCTGACACGCCCCCATTCATAAATGTGAATTGAGAGCCGCTTAACTCTAAATCTATTGTCATGACGGAACCGGTCGGCCGGCTGGTTACCTCTTCGGTAGCCTTTGGAGATTTAACGGTTGTTGCTATCCGCGAGCCAGGGAAAAGTTTTACATAAAAATTAGCGGCTTCTTCGGCGTTATCAACGAACCAGATGAAAGGGGATATCTTATTCATACTCAGATTATACATGCAGAACAAGCGGGCGGTTTACATAATCACAGACAATAGTCGCGCATAAGACTAAGATTCCGGCGGAGGTGACTATGTACGAGGAAAGCGGTCCCGTACCTTCTGATGATGAGCTAAGCGCAGAGCCCTTGGCTGGCAGAGAAGAAGAGCCTATTGGTTTTATTAGTGATGAGGAGCTGCGGGAATTCGTTATAGCGGCGTCAGAACTGGGTTTTTGCCGGCCATCTATGGCCGTAAAGTTGCGTAACGTCCTTCACCAAGTGCATGAATCGCACCTAATGTATTTTTATCCTGGAGTCGACCAGGAACTGGGCAGGATATACACCTTTCTTTATCAGGAAGGGCGTTTATCGCTGGATGTTTTAAGTGAAATTACAAGCCGTGAGCCTTTAAGCCTGCGCCATCAAAGCTGCGGCCCAAAAACCGACCAGCTGATAAATCTGCTACTTAGTACGTATAGAAGCAGGCCGGGTTAGACTTCTGCCTCGCTGCTTACGGGCGTGCGGCCGAAGAGTCTGGCAGCGCCGCCGCGCAGCCTGCCAGAGATATCCCGGGTCTGGGCAAAGTACAGAGCGGTGCCGCCAAGGCAAAGCACAAAATCCATGACGTTATCCAGATTAGCTTCATGGCCGCGCTGAGAATGGAGCCAATAAAAATCGCCGCCGTGAGGGTGGTTTACCGCGCCTTGGGCGGTTTTGGCGCCAGCGTTGGCTGCCTGGCCCAGGATTGTTCCCGCCGCCGTTTTGCCTTTTTTGAAAACCCTGTCTCCTATCCATGCCGAATAGTATCCAATCCAAGGATGCTTAAAACTGCGCATCGGCGGCGGCCAGTCGCCATGTATCCACCCGTATTTCTGCGCAAAAAAGGCCGATACACCTACGCCGCCTATAGCAGCCGCGGTAGCTATACGGGCTTTTAGATTAAATCTTTTTTCTTCGTCTTGGATATCTTCTTCGGGGATATCAGGAATTTCAACTGCGAGCACTTCTGTCATTTCGTAAGATTATAAAGCAAGTCCGCCAGTTGCGAATATTTTCTATAAAAATCTCTCACCCGGCAGCAGAATTAGCGGTGAGGGGGCTCACTGACGGCTGAAGCGGGCAGTGTAGAATATAAGTTATGTTTGAAAAGATCGCCCGGTTTTCCGTCAAGTTCCGCTGGCTGATTATTATCTTCTGGATTGCTGTTATACCGCTGGCGATACAGAACTTTCCAAAGATTAGCGATGTAGAAAAGAATGACGTTTCGGATTTTTTGCCGGCCAAAGTCCAAACCAACAAAGCATCTAAATTAGAAAAAGCTTTTGAACGCAAGAATACCGCCACCAGCACTGATTTGGTAGTGTACCGGGATAACGAACGCCTGACAGGGCAGGATGCCGCGGCCGTTTCACGGCTTTCCGGGAATATCCAAAAAGTAGCGGACGTAACGGAAGTCCGTAATCTTGGAATCAGCGCCGACGGACAGGCTCAGCAACTGCTGGTAGGTATCACCGGGGCCGGGTTTGGCGAACAGATAACTCAGATAATAGATAATATCCGCACGGCTATGAAGAGTACACCCTTGCCGGCAGGACTGCACGCTAACATGGCCGGGGAGCTGGCCGCGAGCGTGGACCAGCAAAACGCAAACCAGAGCGGCCAGAATAAAACCGAGATTTATACGGTTATTCTGATTCTTGTGCTGCTGTTGCTGGTTTTCCGCTCGGTGCTGGCGCCGATAGTGACATTGGTGCCTGCTGGCCTTGCGCTGCTTCTTTCTCAGCCGGTCATCGCGGAAGCTACTAAGATAGGCGTCAAGGTGGGGTTTATTACCCAGATTCTGTTGATTGTACTGATACTGGGAGCAGGGACGGATTACGGGCTGTTTTTGGTGTTCCGGACGCGTGAAGAATTAAGGGCGGGCCACAGTCCCAAAGAAGCGGTGGTAAGAGCGCTATCGCGTGTGGGCGAGGCTATAACGTTCTCTGCCCTTACTGTTATTGCCGCACTGCTGACGCTTCTGCTGGCCAGCTTTGGCCTATACCAAGGCTTGGGCCCGGCGCTTGCCATCGGCCTGGCCATAATGCTGCTGATGGGCCTGACATTTTTGCCGGCCGTGCTTTCTATTTTGGGCCGCGCCGTATTCTGGCCGTCAAAGACCCATAAACGCGAAGTCAAATTCGGCCTGTGGGGACGCATGGCTGACGGTGCCATAAAACACGCCAAACTTGTGCTGGTGCTGGGGGTAGTGGTTTTTGGGATTTTGAGCGCCGGGCTTATAGGTTACAAGTCGGCCGGCTTTGGCAATCAGCCGCCGCCCAGCGGCAGTGATTCGGCGCGCGGTCAGGCCGCGCTTGCCAAGCACTTTCCGGCCGCCAATTCCAATCCCGATGTATTGCTGCTGCATTTTGATATCCCGATTTGGAATGACTTAACAAAACTGCAGACCGCGCAGACGAAACTATCTGATTCAGAAGTGTTCGCGGCGGTAAGCGGGCCGCTGAACTTAAACGGCGCCCATCTGACCACGGAGCAGCTTGCCCAGATTCACCAAGGCGACAACCTGCCGGCCCAGCAGGCTCTTGGCCAATTCATAAGTCCTGACGGAAGGACCATACAGTTTTACGCGCTTATGAAAGCCGGCCCCACTGGAAGCGCAACAGCCATGCGGGCTACCCCTGCAGCCAGAGCTGAACTGGCCGCCGTAGCCAGGGCCGTAGGCGCGGACGATAACGGCGTGCTGGGAACAGATTCCGTTGCGTACGATATAAACCAGGTCCAAAACTCAGACTTAAAGAAGATTATCCCGGTGGTTCTGGTGCTTATAGGCGTCCTGCTGGCTGTTATGCTGCGCAGCCTAGTCGCGCCGTGGTACCTGATAGCAACGGTCGGATTAAGTTATGTCGCCAGCTTGGGATTCGCGATGTACATCTTCGTGCATTTTCTTAATCAGGACGGACTGAATTTTGTACTGCCGTTCCTGCTGTTCATATTCGGCATGGCGCTGGGGCAGGACTATAACATTCTGGTAATGAGCCGGATCCGTGAAGAAGCCCATCATGAAAAAACACTTTTCGCGGCCGTCACCAAAGCCATAGGCATAACCGGCACCACGGTGACATCGGCCGGGCTGATATTGGCCGGCACCTTCAGCATATTGGGGCTGGTCGGCGGCAACACCCAGGTGGAGCAGATAGGATTCGGCGTTGCGTTTGCCATTCTGCTTGATACTTTCTTTGTAAGAACCCTTTTGGTGCCCTCCATTGTCGCCCTTCTGGGCAAGTGGAACTGGTGGCCTTCCAAGCTGTCAAAGTAGACTCCCTGCAAAATCTACACACTAAGCTTTATCTCAGATCCCATCTGCTAAACTGGTCGGACATGAGAAAAAGCATAGTCATCATAGCGGCGGTAGCCATTATAGGAATCCTGGGAATGGCCGCCAAATCACACCATCGGGACGGGGTTCCTTTGACTGCTCCCAGCTCATCATCTTCGCCGGCCGCAGCGCCGATTGCCGCCAGGCAGCAAGCCGCCACGGCCGTGTATAAGGACGGCACTTACAGCGGCGCTAGCGAATTTACTCCTTATGGCACAGTCCGGATCGCCGTTGTGGTCAGCGGCGGCAAAATCACTAATGTGGACTTTCTGCAAATGCCCTCCGATATGGGACATTCACGGGAGGTGACAACTTTTGCAGAGCCTTACCTGAAGGATGAAACCATACAGAGCCAGAATTCCAATATCCAGTTCGTATCCGGAGCTACTACTACGAGTGCAGCGTACGAACAATCTCTGCAGGCGGCGCTGGATAAAGCGGTTATAAGCTAGCGCGCCTTTGACGGCCGGCACCTTCTGATATCGGCTCCGTAAAGCGGGACCTGGTAAACTTAAAGAGTATGAGAAGAGGAGTAGTAATCATCCTTGCGGTGGCTATTATAGGCATTCTTGGCATCTACGCCGGAGGCCGCAAAGATAAGCCGTCAGCGCTTGGAGCGGGCTCTGGCTTTTCCACTGGAAACCCGGACGCAGCTTCTGGTACCGGCGGTACTGCAAACTATAAAGACGGTACATATACAGGCGACGCCATAGACAGCCCTTACGGTACTGTCCAGGTCGGGGCGGTGGTTGCCGGCGGAAAAATCACGGATGTTGATTTTCTGCAGATGCCGAGCGATCGCGGCCACACCCAGGAGGTTACCGCTTTTTCCGAGCCTCTGCTCAAGCAGGATACCCTTAAAAAGCAGAGCGCCCATATCGATTTTGTTTCGGGCGCCACCACTACCAGCGAAGCCTACGAACAGTCGCTGCAATCGGCCTTAGATAAAGCCGCGACAAGCTAGTTACCTATGAGACTTACCAGACATATCATGGGAATGCCTATCAGCCTCGATATACCAGGCGCCGAACCGGACGTATTTGAGGCCGCTTTTGAGCGGCTGATTGAAATCGATAACGTGTTCAGTACCTATAAACCGGACAGCGAGGTATCCCGGTTCGGCCGGGGCGAACTTAAAGAAAAGGATATAAGCGACGAACTTAAATCCGTGATTAAAGCCAGCAAAGATGCCGAACGGCTGACTGGCGGCTATTTTTCGGCTTGGGCGGGGGGAGTCTTTGACCCGTCAGGCTATGTAAAAGGGTGGGCAATCGCAGAAGCCGGGGAGGTTATTGAAAGCAGCGGTTATAAGACGTACTGCCTGGGCGCCGGCGGAGATATACTGGCGCGTTCGGACAGCGGCAGGCTATGGAATATAGGCATCCAGGATCCTTTGGACCGCGGTAAAATACTTAACAAGG
>CAMLDA010000021.1 GCA_946478715.1 uncultured Candidatus Saccharibacteria bacterium
GTTTAAAGCCCTTCTGGAAGGTGCTGGAAAGAATTCCGTACAGGCTTTGGGCCCGGCTGATGTTCTCGTTGATGATATCGCGGGCGTCCCGGCCGCCGGCTTCGGCGTCATCGCTCAGCGGCGGCAGATGTATTAACACCGGCACCATCTTAAGGCCCCGCTCGTAATTCTTCTGCTCGCGCCAGATGCCCCTCAGATATACATAGGCCGCCCCGGCGGCGGCCAGCAATATCATCAGGAAGATTATCAGCGAAATGAGTATGGTCATGCCGCGGCTTCGTCCGTCTTTATGGTCTTGTTAAAACGTTTTTGGATATATTCAGCCTTTATGCGGCTGACCTGGTTCTTTTGCAGGTAAGGGTCATCCTGGGTACGCTGGATGACCGCTTTGGTCTTGTCCAGCCACTCCTGTTCGATGCGGTCGCTGTCCTGGGCCAGCGACTTAGGGTCGGTGGGTATCGGCGCTATCACATCTTGGGGCGGCGCCGCTATGACCGGCTGATCAGCGGCCGGGATGGCCGGGATATCATCCGGAACGGCGGGCAGTACCGGCTGCGCGGGCTGGTTAGCCGCCCTTTCGGGCGCCGCCGGCGGGGCTTCCGCCGTCTGCTCCTGCTGGCCGCGCTCTTCCGGTGTCAGCGGCTGCTGCGGCGGCAGCTCGAAACTCATCGGTGCCTCTCCCCTGGGATTCATAACTAAATATTATACTTACGAACGCGTCTTATGGCTATGCTTAAGCGTTTTTTAGGCGGACGAGCGCATAGAGATGTAAAAAACCAGGCCGAAACCTATCAGCGCCAGGATGATACCATCCACCCAGCTTAGGCTGCGGGCGCTGCGGAACATCAGCAGGACTATCAGGAGCAAGCTGATGGCCACCGTACGGTATCTGTTCTTGTGGCTCAAGGCGCCTGTCTGAAGCCTTACCAGGAAAAACCCCAGGCTGATCATGAAGACCAGCGCCAGCCCAAAGAAAACTGTCGAATAAATGACGTTATCCACCGGGTTGGTGGAAGCCGTCAGGATTATCATGGCCGCCAGGCTGGCGAGGGCCGCCAGGCCGCTGCGGGCTCGAGCGAGTTTAGGCATGGTTATTATTTTATCGCATCCGTGAAAACAGCAAAGAACCCAGGCAAGTCTGCGCGGCTATTTGCTGGGCTCTTTTGCTGCCCAAAAGCGTGGCTTTTGGAAAGGCCGCAAGGCGGTAAATGCGCCCTTTAAAATTACTGTATAGCGCTTACCGCCCTTTGGCGTGACTGACCGCTCTAGCCCGCTTTTGGCGGGTTCGAGCGACGTGCCTCCCGGCTAAGAGAGAGTGTAAGTTTTTGTTTTTGACTTACCCTTACAGCCTACTACAGAATTCCGTTTAAGTCAATAGAGCTACATTGTGTTTTCAACATCTATACAGATGATTATCGTGTAATTACAACGTAGCATATTTAACAATTTATATATTCAGGACTCTTTCTAACTCACCTTTTACAGGGTTATTTGGCGCCCGGTGGAGCCTTTTTTTGCCCGGCCTGTACAGTCCGGCTGGCGCTACCGGCAAGGCGGGGCCAGAAGCCGGCAGCGACTTTGCGGAGCCTGCTTGGCGGGCCAGGCTCGGACCATGGCAAAAAGGTCTTCAAGCTCGTATGGTTCCGGGCTGGCGGGTTTAAAAAATTGGGTATTCTTGAACACCAAAAAGGCGCGGCTGCGCGGCTGCTCCGGGCGCGGATTTTGATCACTTTTCACGGACCATGGCCCAAAAATCTTTTCCAAGGCCCAGGCCGGGCGGGCATCCCCAAGGAACTATAAGCCGTTCTATGGAGTGCTCGCAATACGGCTCGGGGCAATCCAGTAAACCCTTCCCGCCCATCAGCCGCTTGCAAGCCGCCCGATGGGACCGCCCAGCCGCAGGCAGTCGGGACCACTCTAAAGCGGGGGGGCAGGACCGGCCGGCGCTATGGCCGGCATACTATATGAACTATATGGACCGGCCATACCCTGCCTGCTTACCGTGCTCCGGGCCGCGGCGCGCCCGGATAAGGGCGCCAGAGGTTCCAAAAAAGCGACTAAATAATTTGGCTGCCAAAATCGCACTTTTGGCCGTTATCGCGATAGCTTTCAACGGCTTTGGAGCCCCCGCTTTTCGGCCAGGTCCATAAATACAGGAGCCGGCCAGGGGCGAGTTATGCACAGGTTTGCGCAAAAAAGCATAAAAATCTTATTGACAGGAATTTTTTGTATTTATAAGATGTTATCAGCACTTGAATAAAAAAAGTGCTCAAAAACAAAAAGACCGGAAACAACGGCTTCTCGCAAGCCGTTGTTCCATCAAAAAGGTCTTTAAACAAAAACGTTCCTAAAACCTCCAAAACCCTAAGTCCGGACGTCCCGCCCTCCTCGCGGGGCGTCCTCTTTTTTAAACTCTAGCAATTTTCTTTTTACCGGGCCGGGACGATAATCAGACATATGAGCAAGGGTATCCGCAGTATCGCGGATTATTCCGGCAGCGACGCCCTGCTGGTCAGCGTGGAGTGCCATATCACTAACGGCCTTCCGGCCGTGATTATAATCGGCTATGCCGGCAAGGCTGTAGACGAAGCTAAGGAGAGGCTGCGGGCCAGCTTTGCCAATTGCAGCCTGCAGTTCCCTAAGAAGCGGGTGACCTTAAACCTATCGCCGGCTGATATCCGCAAGGACTCCACCAGCCTAGACTTGGCTATGGCTGTCGCGGTACTCGCCCGGAGCGGACAAGTGGAAGCCCCGGATGATTATCTGTTCTTCGGCGAGATAGGCCTGGATGGCGCGCTGGGGCCGGTCAAAGGGCTTATCGGCCGCCTGCTGGCCGCCAAGAAGCTGGGGTATAAGAAGTTCTGCCTGCCCCTGTCCAATCTGGAACAGGCCCTACTGGTACCCGGCATAGAGGTTAAGGCGGCAGCCGGCCTGCGCGATGTCTACCTTGACCTGGCCGGTACGCTGCCTCTCCAAACAGTGCGCACCGGCGGCGGGCGGCTGCCCTCCGTCCCGGCCGGCGGTAGCCTGGATTTATCAGAGGTGGTAGGACAGCCCGTAGCTAAGCGGGCCCTGCAGATCGCGGCGGCCGGGCATCATAACATCCTGCTGCACGGGCCGCCGGGAACCGGAAAAACCATGCTGGCCCGAGCTATGTGCGGCATCCTGACCGACCTTACCCATGAGGAGATGCTGGAAGTGACCCATCTTCACAGCCTGGGTTCCGGCGGCGGCAACGATATCATCTATACCCGCCCTTTCCGGGCGCCGCATCACACCGCCAGCACCATAGCCATCATCGGGGGCGGCACTTATCCTAAACCCGGGGAGGCCACCCTGGCCCACCGCGGCGTCCTGTTTCTGGACGAGCTGCCGGAGTTCCGCCGCGATACCTTAGAAGCCCTGCGCCAGCCGCTGGAAGACGGTGTAGTCAGTATCGCCCGGGTCAAAGATTCTATAACCTACCCCGCCGATTTCATCCTGGTAGCCACCCAGAATCCCTGCCCCTGCGGCTACTTCGGCACCAATAAGAACTGCGTCTGCACGGCGGCGGCTATCGCCAAATACCAAAAGAAGGTGTCCGGCCCCATCCTGGACCGCATAGACCTGCACCTGGCCGTCAATGATGTAAAGCACGCCAAGCTGCTGGACAGCAAGCCAAATGCCAGCGAAAGCCAGGCGGCCAAAGAAAAGGTCAGCCGGGCTTTCCAGGTCCAAAGACAGCGCTTTGGCGGCTCGCCCAGGTTCAATTCCTCTATGAACAATAAGGAAATCCGCGAACGGGCCCGCCTGACGCCCGGCGCCAAGGAGCTCCTAGACTCCGCCGCCGAAAAACTTGATATCTCCGCCCGGGCCTACATGCGCGCCATCAAGGTTGCCCGCACCATCGCCGACCTGGACGGCTCGGACGATATCCTGCCCATCCACATCGGCGAAGCCCTTCAGTACCGCCACCAGGCCGTGGCCGTACCCCAGTTCGCCTAATAATTAACTCTTGAGGTCCCGCCCCTGTTCTGTTATGATATTTTTACCGATGGAGTTACGGAAATAGCCAAAGAGTCTCGAGTCAACCAGGAAATCCGGGCGTCCAACCTTCGCGTTATAGCTGATGACGGCCGCCAATTAGGCGTCCTAAGCCGCGCCGAGGCCTTAAGGGCCGCCGAAGAAGCCGGCCTGGACCTGGTAGAGGTCTCCCCCAACGCCGACCCGCCGGTGGCCCGTATAGTGGACTGGGGCAAATACAACTACCAGCGCACCAAGCAGGCCCAAAAGAACCGCCAGAAGGCAAAATCCATGGACCTTAAGCAGATGCGCGTCGGGCTGAAAATCGGCGAACACGATCTTAACGTCAAACTGCGCAAGGTCAGCGAGTTCCTGGAGGCTGGACATAAGGTGAGAATTACGGTAATCTATCGGGGACGAGAATTGGCCCACAAAGAGCTGGGCTATCAGCTGGCCGAAAGGATACAAGGAATTTTGGGCGAGGATGTCGTCGCGGACCAATCACCCCAATTCGCCGGCCGGATGCTGAGTTTCGTAGTCAGAAAAAAGTAATCAAGAGTAATTTATGCCAAAGTTAAAGACCCATAGCGGTACTAAGAAGCGCGTTACCCTTACCAAGACCGGTAAGGTGGTTCGCCGTCACGCCCGCCTGAATCACTTCCTGCAGAAGAAAAGCGGCAGCCGAAAGCGTCGTCTTAACCGCCCGGATGTCTTTGAGGGCGCCTACGCCAAGAACATCAAACGAAGGCTGGGAGTTTAATTTATGAGAGTCAAACGGGGTGTCACTACCCACCAGCGCCACAATAAGATACGAAAAGCCACCAAGGGCTACCAAAAGAGCCACCGCAGCAGTGTAAAGCGCGGTAAGCAGGCCGTTACCCGCAGCCTGGTTTATTCCTACCGGGACCGCCGCAACAAAAAGCGCACTTTCCGCCAGCTGTGGAACGCCCGCATCAATGCGGCCGCCCGCCTGCACGGCACCACTTACAGCCGCCTGATTGCCGGCCTTAAGGCTTCACAGATTACTATCGACAGGAAAATCCTGGCCGAATTGGCCGTAAGCGAACCAAAGGCGTTCGAGGCCGTTTTGAAAGCGGCCAAAGTCAGTAAATAACAGATTATTTAAGAATCTTTAAAGAGCCCTAAGCGGGCTCTTTTTTGTTAGGCAATCTGGAGCCTGGATATGAAAAAAGAGCTGCGGGGCAGCTCTTGGTTGCCAGGAGGCAGCCCGCTGATGCGGGCTACCTCCCTTATGGCGCGCGGCGGGCAGCCGCGCCTTCTCCGTCTCCCGACGGAATCCTTCCGAATGGCTAGCGGGCGCCCAGCCGCTCGATGTGGTCCAGGGCGTCGTAGCAGCCGGCCGCGCGGGCCAGTGCCTTGACATCCCGGAGCTGTTCGGCCAGCGAATCCTGCCGCTGGCCGCCGGCCTGGAGGACCGCGATTGCCTGCTCGACCTTGGGGTCGTTCATGCTTCTGCTCTCCTTCTGGGGGCTAGGCCGGGACGGGGAGGATGCCGTTGGGCTTGCGCTTGCGGCGCTTGCGCAGGCTTTCCCTTACCCGGCGGATTTTCTCCCTGACGCGTTTCTTCATGCCTCCTCCTCTTTCCTGCCGGTCGCGAGCCACCAGAGCTGGCGGCCCAGCACCCAGACGAAAAAGAGGAGCATGACCGGGATGCCGATGACTATCAGCGCCAGCCGGATGACCAGCGGGTAGTCGCCGTAGGGCGACACCCAGTTGAGCCAGCGGAAAGGCACGGCGAACTCGCCGAAGCCCATCAGCACGTTGGCCGCGAAGGCCAGCAGCGACTGTCCGCCGCCGGTTGCCGTGGATTCCATCCAGTGTCCCTTCGGATAGGTGTTTAACGTACGAACCTAGCGATCCAAACTTTCGGATCACATCTGTAAATCTGGTGTTCACTCTGATGTGATTCGAAGATTGAGATAGAAGGGGCGGCGCCGTAGGGCCGCCCCTTCGTCATGCGCGGATTTGTTACCCGCGTCTTCTTCCGCCTTTCGGCGGGACCTCGAAGCCTCAGGTGTCGGCCAGGACCAGCTCCCGGATGAACTCCCAGGGCTCTTCCCAGCCGCAATCGAGGTACGCCTTGCGGTAGTACTTCAGGCGCTGTTCAGGCGTCAGGCGCTCCCAGCAGTGCTGGCACAGCGCGAAAACACCTGCGCCTTCTCCGCCCCTGCCGTCGAAGTCGATGTCCCATTCGATTGAGTGCTCCGGAACATACTTCCACGACAGGCGGCATCGCGTACAGGATCCCCAGCCCATGAGCCATGCCCACGGGCTAAGGAGGTACGCCAGCCAGCGCGGAATGGTCCTTACCATCCATCCTCCTTCTTACTCCTAGAACGCCGCCGCGACGAGGGTCTGGTCGATCTCGGTCTCGAGGGCGGTGATTTGCTGGCACAGCTCGCGGTACTCGGCCTTGACCGCCTCGTCCCGCTCGCGCTGCTCGCTCATGAAACTGAGCATGCCCGATTCGTTGAACCGCGCCCTCGCCCCACCGACCGAATGGATGCTGCGCTTGAGGTCAAGCTCCAGCCGCTCTGTCCGCTCGTTGGCATTGATGCCGGCCACCTGGATGGCCATCTCGGCCTTGCGGCTGACGAGCTTCTGCAGCTCGAACAGCTTCGGGAACAGCGGGCTGTAGTCCATCGTCTCCCTCCTTGGAGATTAAGGCTCCAGATACGGTATGTGCGTGATGCGAAGAAAACTTCCTTCGAATCACATCTGTAAATCAAGTGTTCACTGTGATGTGATTCGAAAGTTGTACGTGGGACGGTCGCGGTGTTAGCCGCGCCCGCCCCACTATGTGCCGAAACCCTTCACGTACGAAGCTTGCGCTCCTTACGTATCCCCTGCATTGCCACACAGGCCGCGATGAACGCAATCGGACCCAGTGCGAGCGCTACCCACTTGTCGGCGACGCCGCAGGACTCGGTGATAGCGAGAACCGGGACCACGACGCACGCCGCCATTGTGAGCAGGCATGCGAAGATCGCAGCCGATGCCAGCACGACGAACTTCTTGCGGTACATCAGCCAGCCGATGGTCTTATAACTGGCTGCCGCAATTGCCCCGAGCACGGCAAAGCTGGCACCGAACGTGAACGCTCCTCCGAGGATACCGAGGGTCTCGTCGGAGGACCCGATAACCGCTCCGAGCAGTGCGCCCAGGATTGCCAGCCCGCCGAGAATGTCGGGGATACCGGGGTCTTCCTGCTGGACTGGCCCGCCTTCACTCACGAGTTCTCCTTCCCGGCTGTCAGGCCGAAATGTGGTGGATGAAGATGCCCGCCAGCACCGCAAGAGCGATACCGGACATCCACAAAATCGTTGTCGGTTTCATCCTTCTCCTTCCAGCCGTCAGGCGGCTTCGGTCAGGGTCCAGGCTGGGCCGAGATGGCGCTTCAGTGCCGCCTCGAGCCTGTCGTCCTGAGCCGAGCGGTCGGCTGGCTCTTCGGGCTGTGCCGCGGCCCTCAGGCCGGGGTGCCGGCGAAGCGGGTCGCACATCTCGTGCGGGTCCTCTCCGAACAGCAGCATACGGTACTCCTTCCCGGCCTTAGAAAGGCCAGATGTGTCTCTGGAGGGCGCCGGCCAGGTAGCCCACGGCCACTGCAAGCGGCCAGGCTACCAGCGGCGACAACAGGTATCTGCGCACTTTCATCCTCCCCGGCTGCCTAGAACCAGGGGTCGTATTTACCGGGAGGAAGGTTGTGGCGGCGGCGAATCTCCTGGTTGCGGCGGTCCGAAGCCTTCGAACCGACGCCCACCAGCAGGATTACGGCCGCGGCCGGCAGGAGCATCCAGGCGTCGGGATGGCCGGCAAGGATTGCCAGCGGCGACGCCAGGGTGAAGACTGCCGCCAGGAGCACGTACCCCTTCTTGGGGGCAAGCCGGGCAAATAGTCGCTTTGCAAGTAGCATCAGTGTTCCTTTGATAGGGGGTTTATCTCTGGCGAGCAGCCGGCAGCTTAGTAACCGGCTTTTCGCCAGAGATAATGCTTCAGGGGTAAAGTTTCATCTGTCCCACCTCTGATGAAACAGATTAGCAAATTATACCTCAAAATGCTCTAAAAGTCAATAATCCATATGTACTGCCTACCCCTTGAGAAGGCCTTTAAAAACGTTCCTGTTTATGCTATATTAGCCCTTGGCCAGACTATCGGCTGATCGCGTGCACGTTTTCGGGCACGAGGAAAGTCCGGGCAGCACAGGACAAAGGCAGTTGCTAACGGCAACCGGGGGTAACCCCAGGGAAAGTGCCACAGAAACGACACAACCGTATCCCTAAAAGATACGGAAATGGTGAAACGAGTG
>CAMLDA010000022.1 GCA_946478715.1 uncultured Candidatus Saccharibacteria bacterium
CTGGCGCTGCCCATAACCGGCCCGGACGTTTCAATGAAAGACAGCTTTATATTTGCCAAACAGGTATCGGCAAAAGACGTGATTCCTATCCATTACGACAAGATAGGCGCCAATCCTGATGTTTACGCAACGTTCGCCGGATTTTTCCCGGACGAATTCAAATATAAGTTCCATGTCCTGGCCGAAAGCCAAAGCTTAGACATCTGACCGCCGCTCACCAAAAACAATTTCTTAAAATTGGCTTTGGTGAGGGGCGGGGCGGCGGCGCGAATGCGCCGGCCGCCCCTTGTTCACGCCCCTACTTGCCGTACGGCGCCCGGATGACCACCACCCGCAGGTGCTGGCGCGCCAGGACCGCGATCGGCATCCGGTTGTACCGGTCGATCAGGTCCCTGGCGGCGCTGCCGCCGCTGTGCGGAGCGAACGGGTCGTTCACCCGCACCGCGTACGAGCCGTGGTAGCGCTCCTGCGTGAACAGGACGTCGTGGTTGTACACGAGCGCCGCCGTCATGCGGGAGTACTTGCCGTGCAGGACGTTGACCCGCTCCGGGCTGAGCTTCAGGTGGAACACCTGGTGCGCGTTCCGGTGGACCGTTACCAGGTAGTTGCCGTCCGCCAGGCGGGTGTAGCTGGCCGGGATGCGCCGGTGGACGTTGACGCCGCGGGTCGCCATGAAGTCGGAGACCTGGACGGCGCGGACGTTCGTGTCCGGCGTGCCGTTGTTGAAGCCGGCCGCCCAGCCGTAGAGCAGGATCGCCAGCGCGGCCGCGAGGGCCGCGATGAGGACCGCTGCCAGCAGGGAGCCGGCCCAGCGGGGCACGTGCAGCCCGCCGCTGACCCCGAAGCCGCCGTAGGGCGGCGCCGGCGCCGGCGGGGGCGGGGAGGGCGGGGCGTACGTCGTCGTGCCCGGCCCCGAGCCGTTGCCGTGGTTGTTCACGGTGGCGTTAGCCTCCGCGCAGGCCCCCGCGGCGAAGAAGCCCGCCGGCGGCTCGCCGTGCCCGTACCAGAAGTGGGCGTGGTAGACCACGCCGTCGTGGACGACGCGGGTCGTCTCGGACTCCATCGTGCTCATACTGCACCTCCTCCCCCGCGGGGGAGTAGTAGGGATAAGTTGTCGAGCTGCAAGGAGGCCTTTAACCTCCCGGGCGTGAACACAGTTAATATAACATAAAATTGATAAAAAAGCAATATATTTATACTCTTGTCAAACAAAACCGGCAAAATACTTTATAATGATGTCTATATGCGGAGAAAGAAAAAAGGCGTCTACGCTTTTATAGATAGCCAGAACCTGAACGTCAGCGTCCAGAAATACGGCTGGAAGATGAACTGGAAGAAGTTCCGGCAGTTTTTGACGGATGAGTACGGCGTGGACCGGGCCTTTATGTTCATAGGCTATGTGCCGGAGCACGAGGACATCTATGAAAAGATGCACGAAGCCGGCTATTCGGTAGTTTTAAAGCCTACCTTTGATATGAGCCGCCCCCGGCCGGAAGATAACGGCAACAAGCCCGAAAAGCCGGTTAAGGGCAATGTGGACGCCGACCTGGTGCTGTGGGCCATGAAAGAGATGGACAATTATGACAAGGCGGTGCTGGTGAGCGGCGACGGAGACTTTTTTGCCCTGGTGGAATACCTGCAGCAGCAGGGGCGCCTGCTCAAGATTTTGACGCCTACCGGCCAGTATTCCAGGCTGTTCCATCAGTTCGAAGAATATATCGAGCGGCTTGATAACCACCGCCGCGAGCTGGCTTATCACGACCGCCGCCCCGCTAAAAAGCCGGCTCCCAAGCAGTAAACTGGCACGGCTATCGTTTTACGGATACAATAAGCTTTAAGATGCCAGAAGACCCCCAGGACACGCAGACGGGCTTTCCAAAGGACTTCCTGTGGGGCGCCAGCACATCGGCGCACCAGGTGGAAGGCGGCAACCATAGCCAATGGACCGTATGGGAACTGGGCCACGCCGCGCAGCTGGCCAAAACGGCCCAGAAAAGATACGGCCACCTGCCTAACTGGGAAGATATAAAAAAGCAGGCGCAGGACCCCAATAATTATGTCAGCGGCCGGGCCATAGACCACTACAGGCTATACGAAGAAGACTTCAAATTTATCAAGAGACTTAATCTGAACACCTTCCGTTTCGGGGTGGAATGGTCCCGTTTGGAGCCGGAAGAGGGCGTGTGGAACCAGGAGGCCCTGGACCATTACGCGGCTTATATCCAAAAGCTCAAAGATATGGATATAGAGCCGGTAATTAACCTTTGGCACTGGACGGAGCCGGTATGGTTCGCCGAAAAAGGCGGTTTTACCAAAGCCGCTAACTTAAAGTATTTTGACCGGTTTGTCAGCAAGATATGCAGCGAGTACGGGCATCTGCTGCGCTACGTTATCACTCTGAACGAACCGAATAATTACGTGTCTTTCGGCTATCTGGTTGGAAGCTGGCCGCCAGGCGAAAAGAACAACCTTTGGCATGCCGGCCAAACTTACTGGCACCTGGTGCGCGCTCATCGCCGGGCCTACCGGATAATCAAGAAGCGCCATCCGGAAATGCAGGTAGGAATCGCCGCCCAGCTGGCTAACATCCAAGCCAAGCACCCCCATAACCTGTTCGACTAGATGTCGACAAAAGTCATGCGTTATTTCTGGAACTGGTGGTTTTTGCGGCGAATCCGCCGCCAGCAGGATTTCGTGGGCTTTAATTACTATTTTTCCGACTACTACACCGGGCTTTTTAAGCGGGAAAACCCCAATACGCCCCTGAGCGATCTGGGCTGGTATATGGAGCCCGAAGGCCTGTACCCTCTGTTGCTTAGGATCTGGTCGCGATATAAGAAGCCGATTATCGTAACCGAGAACGGCGTGGCGGACGCCCGGGACGAATACCGCCGGTGGTGGATAGAGGAAAGCATCGTGGCTATGGAGCGGGCTATGAGCGAAGGTGTTAAGATAAAGGGCTATTTCCACTGGAGCCTGCTGGATAACTTCGAATGGTCCGACGGCTTCTGGCCTAAGTTCGGGCTGGTAGAAGTGGATAGGGCGCACGGGATGAAACGTACGCTACGCCCAAGCGCCAAGTGGTTCGCTTCTAAAATAGAAGAGTTATCACACAAGAAATAAGCTTGACCTTTTTGCCAATCTGTGCTAGTATATGTTCATGCTCACAGAAACAAAAACACCTCAAAAAAGAACTTCCTTAATACCGGCTCCCGGCCAAAGCCTGGAAGCCGCGCGTGATAATTATTTTGGTGGTACAGTACCCTCGGAAACACCTGTCCAGGCAGACGCATCCGCTGTGCAAACCGAGAGGGGAGGCAGGCTTAAGAAAGTCCTGTCCTATGGCGCCGCCGTAGTTTCTGCCGGAGCGCTTGTAGTAGTTACTAATGAAGTCGCCCAGCTGCTTGGGAATGTGGAGCATGCACCCTGGCAAAAGCCGGTGCCTGCCCAGACCCAGCACAGATAGCTAGTGTACAATGCTTTAAGTCTAACGCTACATATGGCGTTTTATGTGTGACATTCAACCCTTGTGGAAAAGCGGGCAGCAATAGCCCGCTTTTTATCATAAAAACTATTGCAGTGGGTAGTAGTGGGTAGTATTATCGAATCAGTGGGTAAAAGTGGGTAACCAAAATAGTTACCACCACTAAAAAATAAAAACCACTAAGCAGGTACATCGAATCAATGGGAGACTACTTTGAACGCAAGCTTGACGATAAGCGGCGGCTGACATTGCCGACCGAGCTTCGTGCCGAGTTCGCGTCCGGAGCGGTCGTAACCCGCGGGTTCCAAAACTACCTGCACCTATATCCGAAAGCCGTCTGGGACGAGCTGGTTGAACCGGCGCTGCAAGGAGACATCCTTGATGAGCGTACGGCAGACCTGAACGTTCAGTTCCGGATGGGTAAGACCGAAAGCGAAATCGATGCCAAGCAGGGCAGGATAACGCTGGAGCAGCACTTGCTGGACTGGGCCGGAATCGACCGGGAAGTCATAGCCGTGCGAGCGGGACGCTACTGGCGCCTGCAGTCGAGGGCCGCATGAAGTAGCTCTTCTGGGTATAGACAAGACGCAACTTAACAATCTGGTAGCAAGAAACTGACAATAAAGCGGAATCTTCGTTCGTAATCTTCGAGATCAGCTAATTGGCAGTCAGCCGGCGTGTATAAGGACCACCGTTACCAAAACCTTCGCACATTTTTCATTTGTAACACCTCCCAAAACTCCACCTCACAAAAGTCTCTCTCAAAAGAACTTTTCTGGAGCCTCGCAGCAAGAATCATTTGATTCGCGCTCAAAGCTCCTCTAAAATCCTGCTCCTAACCTAAGCAGGAAAACAAAAACAAAAACCACAAAAAAACAAAAAGCTGGCTGCTGATTAGGTGACCTTGACCCAAACCCTTGCGCAAAAAGCGCCCGGGTTTGGTGTTGAACCCAAAAACAAACACAAAAACAAAAACCAAATATGCCAAACCATTACACCACGCACCTGCCGGTGCTGGTCAGGGAGGTAACGGACTGCCTGGCGCCTGAAGAAGGGCAGACTTACCTTGATCTGACCGCCGGCTATGGCGGGCATGCCGAGACTATCCTTGGGGTAACAAAGAACCCCGGCGGAGCCGTCCTGGTTGACCGCGACGACAACGCTATAAGCGTGCTGAGCCGCAAATTCGGCGGCAGCGGCGCGCAAATAGTACATTCTGAGTTTTTGAGCACATTGGAAACGCTGGTAAGCGAGAACCGGCGATTTGACATGGTACTGGCAGATTTGGGGGTAAGTTCACCACACCTAGAAGATAGCGAGCGGGGATTCTCTTTCAGCCGGCCCGGGCCGCTGGATATGCGCATGGACCGCCGCCAAACGCTTGACGCCGACAGCCTGGTCAACTCTTACGGCCAGGCGGAGCTGGCGGCTATCATCCGCGGTTACGGGGAAGAGCCGAAAGCCGACTCCATAGCCGGCGCCATCATCCGGGCCCGGCCGGTGAAAGACACCGCTCAGCTTGCTACCGTGATTTCCCGAGCGGCAGGCTTCAAAGCCCGCCACGGCCGGATTCACCCGGCTACCAGGACGTTCCAGGCGCTGCGTATAGCAGTGAATGACGAACTGGGACAGCTCGAGAAAGGATTGCCGCTGATGTCCCGGCTTTTAGAGCCGGGAGGACGCCTGGCAATCATAAGCTTCCATAGTCTGGAAGACAGGCTGGTAAAAAGATTCTTTGCGGAACACGCAGGGAACACCTACGACGCGGAATTGACCCTACTGACCAAAAAACCGATTACCGCCAGCCGAGAAGAAATAGTTTCCAATCCGCGCGCCCGCAGCGCCAAACTGCGAGCGTGCCGCAAAAATAAAAACCAAAAAGAAAGGTAAAAGGGAATCCGATATGCCTATCAAGGTAAAGGATAGATCCAGGATGCAACGCGTCGAAGTCCGAGTACTTCGCTAAACGTTCATCCCTGTAATGGCGGTGCCGGCAGCTTGGCACTCAAGAAAACCGGCGCCGCCGCCAAAAACAAAAAAATGACATACTCAAGTTCCATCGCAGCCTCCAGGCGCGGCTACGTCCGCCGCAACCAGAATTCAGTCCGCTTTACGGCTTCGGCCCGCAGTCTGGGACCTGTCAGCAACACCCTTATCCTGCTTATCCTGGCATGCCTTGTAGGGCTCCTGTATCTGACGCAAGTGACCAAAACCAACAGTTACGGATATACTATCAGCAATCTGCAGGACCAGCAGGCCACCCTGAAGGATCAGAACGCCGATCTTCAGGTGCAGTCAGCGCGTCTACAGTCGCTTCAGAGGGTAGCCGCCAGCCAAACCGCTAAAAGCCTGGTTTCCGTCGCACCCAGCGGCTCGCTTGATCAGTAGTACAATATCTAAGATGTATCCCAGGCAGCCGCAGGGCGGGACAAGCCGCAGACTTATTAATACGAACCGCCGCTTAAGCATATTCTACGCGGTGGTAATTCTGGTTATAGCCGTTATTGTCGGGCGTCTGTTTTACCTGCAGATAATCCGTCACGACCACTATAGGCAGGCCGCCCTGAGCGACCAGCTCAAACAGTACACAATCGCTCCGGAGCGGGGGATTATCGAAGCCCACCAGGGTACCACCACCGTACCCTTGGTACTGAACCAGAAGCTTTACACTCTTTATGCGGACCCCACGCTGGTGAAGGACGCCGATTCAAGCGCGGCTAAGCTGGCCCGGGTAATCGGAGGCGCACCGCAGACCTATGCCGATGCCATGCGGACAAAGAACAGCCGTTACGCGGTCTTAGCCAAACGGTTAAGCCAGGACCAGGAAAAGGAAATACTTGGCTTTAAACTGCCCGGGGTCGGCCTGCAGCCCCAGGATTACCGCGTCTATCCGCAGGGTGATTTGGCGGCCCAGATACTTGGCTTCGTGGACGACAGCGGCCAGGGCCGTTACGGCATAGAGCAGCGGTTCAACAGCCGGCTGGAGGGGAAGCCCGGCCTGCTTAAAGCCATAACTGATGTAAACGGCGTGCCTTTGGCCGCCAGCCGGGATAACATCCAGATAAATCCGACCCCAGGTGATAATTACGTGCTGACAATCGACCTGGCCATGCAGCGCCAGGCGGAAGACATATTGAAATCCAGTCTTCAGAAAATCGGCAGCAAGTCCGGCAGCGTGGTAATAATGGATCCATACAGCGGGAGCATAAAGGCGATGGCCAATTATCCGACTTTTGACCCCGCAAAATTCTATGCCGTAAAGGACATATCGGCATTTAATAATCTGGCCGTCTCCTCGCCCCTGGAAGTTGGGTCGATAATGAAGACCCTGACGGTTTCCACGGGCCTGGATAACGGCGTAATAACCCCCGATACAACCTATCAGGACCCTGGGTATGTAACAATCGACGGGGCGACTATAAAAAACGTGCTGGACATCCCGCACAGCCCCACCAGCATCCGCGACGTGCTGAAGTACTCTCTTAACACCGGCGCCGTACATGTCTTGAAGGAGCTGGGCGGCGGGCAGTTCAACCAGAAAGGGCGCGACATCCTATATGATTACTTTACGAACCACTTCGGTCTTGGTGATGTGACCGGCGTGGATCTGCCGAATGAGGCGCCGGGAGTCGTGCATGGCCCCGATAAAGGCAGCGCGCTTAATCTTCAGTACGCCAACATGGCTTTCGGGCAGGGTCTAACGGCCACTATCCTGCAGATGGCTTCGGCGCTGTCATCGGTTATTAACGGCGGGACATACTACCAGCCGCATCTGGTGGACAATTATTCCGAGTCTGGCGGGAAAACCATCTATACGCAGTCTAAGGCTGTCAGGCGCAACGTAGTTAAACCAAAGACCGGAGACGAGCTGAGAACGCTTATGGAATACGTCTTTTCGCAGAACTACAACGTTTACCAGGCGCACCTTCATCCGGGCTATAATATCGGCGGTAAAACCGGGACCGGCCAGATAGCTTACCGCGGCGGCTATAAAGAAGGAGTATACAACGGTACTTTTCTGGGGTTCGTTGGCGGCGACAAGCCCCAATACGTGATTGCCGTACTGGTGGACGCGCCAAATCTGCCGGGTTTTGAATCAGCCGGCTCGCAGGGGGCGGCTCCGATTTTCGGTAAACTGGCGGATATGCTTATAGACGACTTTAACGTCGAGCCGGTTTCGCGTTAGCCGCGCCGCATCATTTTTTTAATCTTTAGGGCGGAGCGGTAAATACGGTAACGGCGGGTCAGGGCAAAATCCCAGGTTCCGGCGCGCTCGATAACTTCGCCGCCGAATTTTTTCTTAAAAGAGCTGAATCCGGCCCATGGATGGCTTGCCGGAGCGTCATCCGGCGCTATGCCATACAGATCCATCGCCGTACTGCCTCGCTGCTTGGCGTTAATCAAAGCCTGCCACAGAAGCAGGGCGGAAACATTCTTATCGCGGGCTTTTGGATCCGAAGCAGCATAGGTGTAGGTAGATGTCTTGTGGTAATCATGGATGATAGCCGTGCCGGCCGGCCTTCCGTTTAAGGTAGCCATTTCCAGGACCATCATGCCCGCAGGCATCAGGGCTTGCGCCTGTTTCAGATAGTAAGACGCCGGGTAGAAACCGACTCCTTTCCGGCTGGCAACCGTATCCAGCATCTTAGTAAAAACCGGGATGTCCGCCGGGTCGTGCGATGTTTTGAATAC
>CAMLDA010000023.1 GCA_946478715.1 uncultured Candidatus Saccharibacteria bacterium
AAATCCTGAATCGAACTGATTTTTTGATCAGTTATCAGGATGGCCGGCTTGTCGTAAACGGCTTCCATGCGCGAGGTGTCGGTCACCATGTAGGGGCTGACGTAGCCGCGGTCCATGGTAAAGCCTTCTACCACTTCGCTTTCCATAGCCAGGCCCTGGCCTTCCTCTACGGTCACTACGCCGTCTTTGCCGACCTTTTCCATTACATCAGCAATCAGGTTGCCAATCTGCTCGTCGCCGGCGCTGATGGTAGCGACTTCGGCTACCCGGTTCTTTTTGCCGGCTATATCTTCGCTCATGCCGGACAGCTGTTTGATAACATCCTGCGCGGCGGCTTCCAGGCCCTTGCGCAGCAGCATCGGGTTGTGCCCGGCGGCAATCAGCTTATTGGCCTCATTTAAGATGTGGTAGGTAAGCACGGTTACCGTAGTGGTACCGTCGCCCGCTACATCATTCATCTTGTTGGCGGCCTGCTTTATCAGTTCGGCGCCTACTTTGTAGCCCAGAGTCTCGTCATCGACGTCATCGATTTCCACGCCTTTGGCAACGGTTACGCCGTCGTGCGTCACGGTTGGATTTCCGTAGCTTTTGCTAATCACCACGTTGCGGCCCTTTGGCCCCATGGTGGTCTTTACGGCATCGTATAAAATTTTTGCTCCGCCCAATACGCGGCGGCGGGCATCGTCATCGTAAAATACTTTCTTTGCCATCTGTTCTCCTCCTTATTTGACGGTCGCTAAGATATCCTCTTCTTTGACAAGGATATATTCTTTATCATCCACTTTGACTTCGGTGGTGCTGTAGCTTTTATAAACTATGCGGTCTCCGACTTTGATTTCTTTGACATTTTTCCCTACTTTGGAAACCTTAGCGATTTTTGGTTTTTCGGCAGCCTTGTCCGGCAGATACAGGCCGCTGGCGGTTTTAGTGACAGCTTCCTCTTGTTCGGCAACTACCCAATCGGCCAAAGGATTCAATCCAGCCATAAGTATTCCTCCTGTTATTTCCTTAGAAAAGATCCGCTGTCGGGCGGATTCTAGCACTCATAATAATAGAGTGCTAATTATCCTGTCAAGCAGTAATTCCTGCCCGCTTATTGATAATTTAACAGATGAGGGTATAATAATTTTCATTCCATGTCCCCCAGAACGGAGGTAGGGATGTCCGCAGTCGCGGCAACGCTCAAGCCCGGGGTCATCGCAGGGGATCCGCCCCTGCTGGTCATCGGCCATGCGCCCACCGTGGCGCCCCCCGAGCCGAACGGGCTCGAGCTCCTGAAGCGCCGGCTGGCCGATGCCCTTGGGGTCGGTGCCGAGCACTTCCAGGATCTGCCAGCGGACCACGAGAGCTTCCGGGTCGACCGGCTGCCCCTCCTGGCCCTTCCGCTCACCTTCGAGCACCTGACCGCACCGGATGCCGTGCGCAGGTGCCACGAGGCGATCACGAAGATCGAGCACCGGGTGTTCGGCTGGGGCAGGTCTGCCCTGCCGGCCTCGCAGGCGAAGATGATCCACTAGCAGGCAGCGGGGGTCCGGCGCCAGCCGGCCCCCCGCACCCCCTCCTTCCGGACCGTGGAATACGCCGCTGGTTTCTGAGTTGTCTCCACTCCTCAGAAGCCGCGGCTTTCGTCATTTTATAAGCTCATAAAGAAAGTCGGGCGGGGCCGCAGCCCCGCCCGTAGTGGTTGATGTCGCGTCGCTGAAGGTTGCCGGCCTTAGGCGGCGGGCGGCTCAGAGCCGCAGACTTCGGCGATGACATCGGCACAGCCAGCGCACTCCTTGGCGTGTTCGCGGAGTCCGGCGCCGGCATCGGAGTTCAGAACCTGCTTTACTACAGCGGGTCCTTGACCCTCGAGCACCTCGCGGAGCGTGTGCTTGAGGGGAGGCAGATCATCCCTTGGTACCCGCATAGGCACCACCTCACTCATTCCTTAGGAGTTATTCGACCAAGAGACGATAGAATTATAACATTAAACTGAAGCTTTTTCAATAGCAGCGGTAGCCGCTACCGCTTCCAGGCTGGCCGCCAGCTGTCCGTCTGTCAGCTTGAAGCTATCAGGGCTGCATGGCTCCTTGGAATAAGCCCAGACTATCGCCTGCCGGCCTTCACCCGCCCCTTCTACCCATCTGTAACCGCGTTCGTAATCCAGTTCAGTCGAGGCCGTCCCATCAAAGAATTTTTCCGGCATCTTTGATTTTAGGTCAATAAAAATCAGGTCGTCCGGGCCGCTGATTACCAGGTCGCCGCCAATCGAATCCTGGGCCTGCGAGCCATAGGCCACATCGTATTTTCCGCCCGCGATTTCATCCAGCTTCCTTTTAGCGGCAATTTCCAAAGACAGACCGCTTACCAGCGCTTCTCTCTGCTTATCAGATAGGCTGCCGACATGCTTCAGCAGCCCATCCATACCATCCGGGGAATCATTCCCAAGTATTTCCGCCAGGCCGCTTTCAAAATAATCGCGGATGGCGTGATTGTGGGCCAGCTTAAGCACGACCGCCGCCTTCCTTTCGTTTATAAGGCGCTGCAGGTTATGCCGGCCGCTATGGCGCTCCCTTTGGATGAACTCATCGCATCTTTCAATATATTGATTGGTGATGCCGCCCATCACCGCGCTCCACGCCAGATGGCGCGCAGAGTAAATCAAGGCGTCTTTCATAGGGACTTCGTCGCCG
This sequence comes from uncultured Candidatus Saccharibacteria bacterium, assembly GCA_946478715.1. The sequence continues at coordinate 2,676 of CAMLDA010000023.1, forward strand.
TGCTCAGGACCCAGCTGGGCCGGCTCTCCAACGGCCGCGGTCACTTCGGCAAGGCGCCTGCCCATTTCCTGTACGCTGGCAGTAGCGGGCAGCCCCAAGAAGCGGCCTTCGCGCCGGGATTTAGGCCCAGTGATTTCTTCTATCTTGCGCTGGTACTGCTCGCAAAATTTAACGAACACAAGCTCAAAGCTTTTGCGGCTATATTCAGGTTTAACGGCGGTCTCGTGCCTTGCGGCGGTTTCAGTCGGCATTTTTGTTTTTGGTTTAACAGATTACATATTACCACAAAACCTCTTAAAATGCAAGCCCAGTTCAGAGTTATGAGGTCTTTGAAGAAGCCCGGCGCAAGGACTTTAGGATCTTTTTGGCGATTTCGATCTCGTTCCAGGGCTCTTCTTTGCCGCCCATGTTCCGGCTGGTCTGGTGACCGATGCCTGTGAGCAGCACGGTATCGCCTGGCTGCGCGGCTTTGAAAGCTTCTCTTATGGCCTTACGCCTGTCACCTATAACCTTGGTCTTTTGAGCGCCGCCGGCCTCTTGTATCCCTTGATGCACGGCATCCAGAATCTGTTTAGGATCTTCTGTATAAGTTTCATCGTCGGTCAGGAATATCAAATCCGCATGGCGGGCGGCCGCCTGGCCCATCAGAGGGCGCTTAGAGGTGTCCCGGTCGCCGGTAGCTCCGAATACCAGGATAAGTCTTCCCTTTGTAAGCTCCCTGCAGGCCGTCAGGGCGTTTAAAAGCGCGTCCGGGGAGTGGGCGAAGTCTACCAGCACATGGAACTTCTGGGCGGTCCTGATAGCCGTCATACGGCCAGGCACGCCTTTCTGGGCAGCGATGCCGCTTTCTATCTCCGGCTGTGAAAGCCCTAATGCCCGGCCCACCGCCAGAGCCGTCAGGGCGTTATAAATATTGAACTTGCCCGGCAGATGGGTTTTTAGGTGATATGTATCCTCTCCGGCGCTTACTTTGAAACTGGCGCCCGCAGCGGACAGCTTGATATCAGAAGCCCGGATATCACCCCTGTATACCCCGTAGGTCACCGGGTTATCGACGGCTGCCAAGAAAGCCGCGGCTTCGGCGTCGTCGGCGTTGACTACCCCTGTTCGTAAACCTTTCTTGTTCTTGGCGGCCAGGCGGAAAAGCTTTACCTTGGCGGCCAGATACTTTTGCATGGTCTGGTGATAGTCCAGGTGGTCCTGGCTGATATTGGTCATAGCCGCCAGGTAGATAGGCAGGCCCCAAACCCGGTTCTGGGCCAGCGCCTGGCTGGTCACTTCCATTACCAGCCAATCAACTCCCTGCTTGCGCAGCTGGCGCAGCCGCTTCATCATCAGCGGCGCCGGTACATTTGTGTAGTGGTCCGGCGGCATCACCAGGCTGTCCCCCGCCCCGTAAGCCACGGTTGTCATAAGCCCAACGCTGTAGCCCGCCTCGTAAAGCATCCTATGTATCAGGAAAGCGGTGGTTGTTTTGCCGTTCGTACCGGTGACGCCTATTATTTTCAGCTTCCGGCCCGGAAAACCATATATAAGGTTCATAACCACGGCCTCCGCCAGGTGGCCCGAGGGCTCAATCTTCCTGAATAAGGCTTTGGGTATAAGGAGCTTGACGATTTTCCTGATACTCATAATTTCTTTAAGTATACTGTAGGACAGATGAAAATATTAGGGATAGAGACTTCCTGCGATGAAACCGCCGCGGCGGTGGTCGAAGACGGCCGCCGCATGCTCAGCAACGCCGTCTCAAGCAGCCTGGACCTGCATACGGCCTATGGCGGAGTGGTCCCGGAAATCGCGGCCCGCAGCCATATAGAGGTGATAATACCGGTCATAAGACAAGCCCTGGCTGACGCCGCCTGCGGCTGGGACGATATAGATGCCATAGCGGTCACTAATCGCCCGGGACTGATAGGAAGCCTGCTGATAGGTGTTTTGACGGCCCGCAGCCTGGCTATCGTAAAGAATAAGCGGCTTTTTGGTATCAAACATGTCCTGGCCCATACATACGCCAATTTCATATCCGAAACCCCCCTTGAAGGGTACACCCTGCCAACGGTCCCACCCCTGTTCCCCGCCCTGGGGCTGATTGTCTCCGGGGGCCATTCCCAGCTGATGTTTTACGAATCCCACACCGAATACTCCCTGCTAGGCCAGACCAAAGATGATGCCGTCGGCGAAGCATTTGATAAGGTAGCTAAAATCCTGGGACTCCCCTACCCCGGCGGACCCTCCATAGATAAGGCCGCCCGCGAGGGTAATCCTGCCTCTGTTAAATTGCCCATAGCAAGGCTTGATAACCCCTATGATTTCAGTTTCTCCGGGCTTAAGACGGCGGTCCTGCGCGCCGCCCAGCAGATGGCCGGAAAAGACTTTACCCTGCCCTCTACGGAGCTGCCTGGGCTGCTTTCGGACCGCCAAAAGGCTGATTTGGCCGCCAGCTTCCAGAAAACGGCTGTCGACACCTTGGTGGCGGCCGCCGTCCGGGCCGAAGCGGAATTCAAGCCCAAAAACGTCCTGCTGGCCGGAGGAGTAGCCGCCAACTCTTCTCTCCGGGAGGCGCTGCGCGCCGGACTTAAGTCGCCCCTGCTCTGCCCCGATATCAAACTCTGCACCGACAACGCCGCCATGATAGCCTCAGCCGCATATTACTGGCATCAGCCGGCTGATAACCCCTATAAGCTGTCAGTTATCCCCAGCCTCTGAATCGAAAATCTTGCCCGGCTCCTGCTTAATTGTTATGCTATTTTTGAAAACAAACAGGTGCGAAACTCAACCAATCAGGCATTACCTTCAGGCTTTTTACGTCGCCGTTGTTCGTAAAAAGTTCTGGTGTGTAGTGCCTGATTTCATATGAAAACACCTTAGAAGATTTCTGGGCGTTGTAGAAAAAAGACGGGGTAAATCCTCTCCACCTCTGTAAATTCCTGTATACTATAAGCTGATTATGAAACTACCGAGCGTGTACGAACCGGGCAGGTACGAGAAGGATATTTACTCCTTATGGGAGCAGGGCGGGGTGTTTCGCGCTGACCCCGACAGTGCCAAGGAGCATTTTTCTATCAGCATGCCTCCGCCCAACGAGACCGGGACGCTCCACTTGGGCACGTCTTTGGGCCTAGCGATACAGGACATAATAATTAGGCACGCCCGCCAACAGGGAAAGGACGCTCTTTACCTGCCCGGGACAGACCATGCCGCCTTAGCAACGAACGCCCTGGTAGAAAAACAGCTGGCAGAGCAGGGGACTGACCGCCACACCATCGGCCGGGATGCGTTTATTACCGCTGTCAAGGAGTTCGTGGGCAACAGCCGCAGCACCATGATAGGCCAGATGCGGACCTTGGGTGTTAGCTGTGATTGGGGCAGGGTGCGCTATACCCTGGATGACGCGCTTAACCGCTGCGTTAACGAGGTGTTCGTAAAGATGCATGACGACGGCCTGATTTACAGGGGTCATCGTATTGTGAACTGGGACCCGAATCTGGAAACTACGGTTTCCGATGACGAGGTCGTCTATAAAGAAGAGAAGGCCACTTTTTACACCCTACAGTACGGACCTTTCCAGATAGCTACAGCCCGTCCCGAGACCAAGTTCGGCGATAAGTACGTTGTAATGCACCCCGATGACAGCCGGTACGCCCATTTCAAGCATGGCGAAACTTTTGAAGCGGAGTGGATAAACGGCCCGGTCAAGGCCACCGTAATCAAGGACCAAGCTATAGATCCTGAGTTTGGAACAGGGGTGATGACTATAACCCCCTGGCATGACCAGACCGACTTTGAGATTGCCGAGCGTCACGGGCTGGAAAAGGAGCAAATCATTGATTTTAACGGCCGCCTGCTGCCCATAGCCGGGGAGTTTTCCGGCCTGAAAATCGACGAGGCACGGCCTAAGATAGTCGAGAAGCTTAAGGCCAAAGGCCTGCTGGTCAAAGAGGAAGAGTATACCCATAACATCGCCATCAACGACCGCGGCAAAGGGGTCATAGAACCCCAGATAAAGCTGCAGTGGTTCGTGGACGTCAATCGCCCGGCCGTCCAGTGGAAAGGCCAGCTGCGCTCCCTGCGCGAAGTGATGCGGGCGGTAATCGAGGACGGCGATGTCAAAATCGTGCCTAAACGTTTTGAGAAGATTTATTTCCACTGGATAGATAACCTGCGCGACTGGTGCATCAGCCGCCAGATATGGTGGGGACATCAGATACCCGTCTGGTATAAGGGCGAGGAAATCTATGCGGGCGTCAGACCCCCGGAAGGGCAGGGGTGGAAACAGGATCCTGACACCTTGGATACTTGGTTTTCAAGCGCGCTCTGGACCTGGAGCACCTTGGTAAATCCGGAGCTGGCAAAGGATTTATCACTGAGCCTGGATGACCTGCTGAAACAAAGCCCGGACTTTCAGGCCTACCACCCGACCTCGGTGCTGGAAACCGGCTGGGATATCCTTTTCTTCTGGGTGGCCCGGATGATACTCGCCACCACTTACGCCACCGGGCAGATACCCTTCAAAACGGTTTATCTTCACGGTCTGGTGCGCACCGAGAGCGGCAAGAAGATGAGCAAGAGCGACCCCGAGAGCATCATAGACCCGGTGGAAGTAATCAAAGAATATGGCGCTGACGCCTTACGGCTGGCACTGGTGTCCGGAGTGGCGGCCGGTAACGACATGCGGCTGGGCTACACCAAGATTACCGACAACCGCAACTTCTGCAACAAGCTTTGGAATGTAGCCCGCTACATAGAGGACGCCGCCGGGGAACAAATGGCTAACGCCGCGCCAAAATCCGCCGCTGACCATTGGATACTTAACAAGTTAAGTATTTTAACAGGGGTGATAGATAAAGATATTACCAATTATAGATTCAGCGAAGCCTACCAGAAACTCTACCATTTCGTCTGGGACGACCTGGCTGATTGGTACGTAGAGGCGAGTAAGAGCGACCAGAATCCGGAGCTCTTGAAATTCGTCCTGGAGTCCACCCTGATTGCCGCCCATCCTTTCGCGCCATTCATAACCGAGACCATCTGGCAGAATTTAGACTTTGCCAAAAAGGGCCTGCTGGCTTCCCAGCCGGCGCCTACGATTCCTAAAGCAATCAAGGCTGAAGTCAACAAATTCGAACAGTTGAAGCAGTTAATTATTGTTATTAGAAGCTGGTCAACGGCATTGCAATCTAAAGTAGTATCTTTCCGTAATTCGGACTTGCTCACCAATAATGAAGCCTTAATTAAGCGCTTAGCTATGTTACAGGTTTTTGAAGAACAAGACGGGGGAGTTAAAGGTCTCAGATTACCCGTAGTAGAGCTAGAGGTCTACATTAGCGCGGATAAAGACAGAGGCAGAGCCCATTTAGAGAAGATGCATCAGCTACAGGAGACTACGCAAAAAATTATAAGTAACTTTGAGGCAAGGTTATCTAATAAAGCATATATACAA
>CAMLDA010000024.1 GCA_946478715.1 uncultured Candidatus Saccharibacteria bacterium
CTCCACAAGAACGGATCGCCCAAAAAACCCTAGCCCGCCATATCACAGAAATAGTACATGGCGGTGAAGAAACGATGTTTGCTGAATCCGTAACAGAATATTTAACAGGAGAAACCCGAATAGACGAAGCGGGAGAGGCCGCCCTTAAGGAAGTACGAGCGGCAATTGCTCATACAAAGGCCCAGCCGGGAGTGCCGGTCATAGAAGCTTTAGTCAGTACCGGACTGGCCGCCAGCAACACCGAAGCCCGGCGCTTAGTCCAGAATAAGGCGGTCTACGTTAATGGCGAACAGTTCCAAAAAGACCATCTGGAGGCGGGTGATTTTAAGAATGGGCGGCTGATGCTGCGGCGCGGCAAAGCTTATAAAGACTCAGCCCTTATCGAGCTTTTAGGGTAAATGCGGGACTTTACAGCCACCGTCGTCGGGAAATCGGTCAGAGCCGGGCTAATGTTCAGGCGCGGCGGCGGGCAGGCGCTGCCAGGCCTGGTAGTCGAGAAGCTATTCCCCAAGTATGTGACTTCCATGCTTTCCAAGCTGCCGGAGGGAATCGTAGTCATCACCGGCACCAATGGCAAAACCACTACCACCAAGATGGTCGTGCATCTGCTGGCGGCAAATGGCAAGCGGGTGCTAACTAACCAGACTGGCAGCAACCTTATACGCGGCATAGCTTCATCTATCTCCCAGAACGCCAGATTAACCGGCTGGCTCCCTTACGATATCGCCGTCCTGGAAGTTGACGAAGCCACCGCCAGGCAGCTGGTAAAGCAGGTAAGGCCGCGGTGGGTGCTGGCGCTGAACGTCAGCCGCGACCAGCTGGACCGCTTCGGAGAGGTTGACACCATCGCGGATTATATCGGCGCCGCCATGGAGCAGGCTGCCGAAGGCATAGTTACCAACGCCCGCGACCCCAACCTGCTTGGCAGGGCTTCTAAAATAGCTTCTGATAGAGGCTTGCGGCTGGAGCTTTTCGCTTCAGCGCCCGCTCTTGCCAAACACTTTCCCACGGATTATGAGCTGGCAGCGGTGAACCAGCCCGTGAAAAATTATGAAAAACCCGGCAAAACAGAGGTGAATACGGTGCTGGCGGATTTCCGTGAAAACCATGTGAAATATAAGCTGGGCGGTAAAGTTTTCGAATCTGCTTTAAAGATTTCCGGTCAGCACAACTACCTTAACGGCGCCGCCGCGCTGGCTTTGGCCCGCTGCCTGCTGCCTGAAGCGCCGGCGGGGAATCTGGTGAAGGAGCTGGCGAATGTATCTTTGGCATTTGGGCGGGGCGAAAAGTACAGGCTAAAGAGCGGTGCTGTAATCGAATTGGTGCTAGTGAAGAATCCCGCCAGTTTTACCCAGGCCCTGGCGTCATACGGTTCGCGGCGGCAGAACCTGATGATAGCTATAAACGACAATATTGCCGACGGGCGTGACGTTTCCTGGCTGTGGGACGTGGATTTTAAGCCCTTGGCCGGCCGGAAAATAACAGTGACCAGCGGCACGCGGGCGGCCGATATGGCCCTGCGCCTGAGTTATGACGGCATAGAGACAAAAAGAGTAATAACCGATTTGCATAAGGGATTGGGGCTGCTTGCCCTGCAGGACGGCGAAAAGGTGGTTCTGGCGACCTATACAGCGATGCTTCGCCTATACGCCTATTTGTCTAAGAAGGGGGTTAAGATCTGATGGCCGAGCTGCACCTGCTGCACCTATACCCTAACGAGCTCAATACGTACGGCGACCACGGCAATTCGCTTACCCTACAGCGGCGCATAGAGCGGCATGGCTTAAAACCGGTGGTCCACCATCATCATCCGGGCGGTAAATTGCCGGCCCGGGCGGATATCGTCATCGGCGGCGGCGGGCAGGATTCGGCCCAGGCGGACGTGCAGAAAGACATCCTGAAAATCGGCGGCCAGCTGCGTAAAATGGCTGAAAGCGGCGTGCCGATGGTGCTTATCTGCGGCACCTACCAGCTGTTTGGAAACCGGTTCATCACCAACACAGGGAAAGAGATAAAAGGCATAGGCATATTCGATATGGAAACGGTTGGCGGCCAAAAGCGGATGATTGGAAACCTGATGGTTAAATCGGATTTTGGACTGCTGTTCGGCTTTGAGAACCATAGCGGGCAGACTTTTCTTGGCAAGGACCAGCGGCCGCTTGGAAAAGTCAGGCGCGGCAATGGCAACAACGGCAGGGATAAGACCGAAGGCGCCCGCACTAACAACGTTTTTGGAACCTATATGCACGGGCCTTTTCTGCCTAATAATCCACAGTTTTGCGATGAAGTAATCAGACTGGCGGCCGTACGCGAAGGAATCAGTCTGCCCGGGGTCCAAATCGATGACTCGCTGGCTCTGCAGGCCAGGTCAGCCGCCCGCCGCCGCAAATACTGAAGTATAATACCGGTAAGATGAGGCGGCAGGACATAGTGGTCGGAGGAATCCTGATAACAGAAGGCAAATTGCTGCTGATAAGGCGGGCCGCTGACGAGATTTCCAGCGCCGGATACTGGGAAACGCCCAAAGGCCGGGTAGAGTTTGGAGAAGACCCAGAAAAGGCGTTACAGAGGGAGTTTTTAGAAGAAGTTAATCTTCGGGTAGAGCTGGATAATGTACACGCCGTTTTCAGCCATACCTATACCCGCGATGATGCGGAAGTCCATTTCTGGGAAGTTGAATATTTCGTACATCTGGCAATGGACGAATCACTGGATAATATTAAGCTGAGCCGGGACCACGATGCGTATAAGTTAGCGGACACCGAGGATTTAAAGAATTTAGAAAAAATTTATGACGATAAACGCGAAAGCCTTCTTAGGGCGCTTGCTGATAAACTTTAACTAGTGGAATTAAGCGACCCGATAACCGAGCTTAAAGGTGTGGGGGAGGAGCTGGCTCGTAAGCTGGCGGCGCTTGGAATCCGTACCATAAACGACCTTATAGAAGATTTTCCGCGCCGATATGAGGATTATTCAAACGTCTCATCGGTCAAAGAACTCCAGCCTGGCGCCGTTACTATTAAAGCCAAAATAAGCTCCGTGAATGGCAGGTACGTGCGCCGCGGCATGCATATAACCGAAGCCATAGCCAGTGACGAAACCGCCAGCGTAAGGCTGGTGTGGTTCAACCAGCCTTACCGGGCCGGAGCTATCAAACCGGGACAGGATTACTTTATAGCCGGTGACTATGGGCTGCGGCGCAACAGATTCAGTATCCTTAACCCTTCCGTGGAGCTGGTTAGCGATTTTCCGGTCAATACCGCGCGTATCATCCCGGTTTACCGGGAAACTAAGGGATTTAAATCCAGCCAGATAAGACGGCTTATCAGGGAGGCCCTGGACCTGGTGAAAAATCTGCCGGAACACCTGCCGCAATGGCTTCTTAAAAGCCAGGAACTGATAGATTACCCGGCGGCGGTCAAGGAAATCCATTTTCCCAGCAGCGGAGAATTATGGTCCGCGGCCAAAAAGCGCCTGGCTTTCGAAGAGATATTCCAGCTGACTTTAGCCGCGCTTCTGAATAAGCAGGAGAACATGGCCGAAAAAGGGATGGCTATCCCGTTCAGGGAAGAACTGGCTAAAAGATTCGTGGGCCAGCTGTCGTTCAAACTTACGGACGCCCAGCGCAGGACCGTCTGGCAGATATATCAGGATATGGGCAGGACCCAGCCTATGAACAGGTTGGTCGAAGGCGATGTCGGCTCCGGAAAGACCGTAGTGGCCGTGATGGCGGCTATGATGGCCATGGAGGAGGATTTCCAGGTGGCTTTCATGGCGCCCACAGAAATCCTGGCCAGGCAGCACGCCGACACGATACTTAACCTGTTAAGTAATTTTGGCTACGGGGACAAAATCGGGCTGCTGCTGGGCAGCATGAAGCCTAAGGCTAAAACAGATATTCAGAAAAGGATTGCCGCCGGAGAAATAAAGATGGTCATCGGCACGCACGCCCTGATATCGGAAAAGGTGGATATGCACAGGCTGGGGCTGATCATTATCGATGAGCAGCACCGCTTTGGCGTGGAACAGCGGAAGAAACTGCAGGCCAAAGCCGGCCATATGCCCCATGTACTGCATATGACGGCCACGCCGATTCCGCGCAGCCTGGCACTGACGCTTTACGGGGAGCTGGATGTTTCGGTACTTGACGAGCTGCCGCCGGGCCGGCAGACGATCAGGACTAAATTGGTATCACCTAACTCCAAATCCAGCCTTTACGGACAGATAGATAAAGAGCTGGCGGCAGGCCGGCAGATGTTCGTGGTCTGCCCGGTTATAACCGAGTCCGAAGCCAGCAGGGGCCTGTCTGCCGAAGAAGTATATAAGCAGCTGTCCGAGCACGAATTCAAGCACCGCAAAGCAGCTCTGCTGCACGGACGGATGAAGGCCGAGGAAAAAGAAAAAATAATGGCCGGTTTCGCGGCTCATGAATACGATATCTTAGTCAGTACAACGGTCATAGAGGTGGGCGTTGACGTACCTAACGCCACCGTGATGCTGGTGATGGGCGCCGAACGGTTCGGGCTGGCCCAGATACACCAGCTGCGGGGCAGGGTAGGCCGCGGCGGCCATCAAAGCTACTGTTTTCTGATGCTCAGCGACAGCAAAGCGCCCAGCCAGCGGCTGCGGGCGCTGGAAAACACGGCGGACGGGTTTAAGCTGGCGGAACTCGATTTGAAGCTGCGGGGGCCGGGAGCCATTTACGGGACCATCCAGCACGGCGCTTTGGATTTGCGGATAGCCGATTTATCCGACATACGGCTTATCGCCGCCGCCAGGGGCGCGGCCCAGGAGTTCATTGATAAAAAGGAAAAGCTGGCTAAGTTCCCGCATCTGGAGCAGCGGGTAAAATCACTGCGCGCCGTTACGAATCTGAATTAAAATGAAGACATGAGAATCATAGCAGGCAGTTTGAAAGGGCGGGAATTCAAAACGCCGCACGGGCACCGCACGCATCCTATGAGTGATAAGGTACGGGGAGCACTATTCAACGTGCTGGGCGACATAGAGGGGCTGACGGTTCTGGACGCTTTCGCCGGAAGCGGGGCGCTGGCTTTCGAAGCGGCCAGCCGGGGGGCGAAAGCTGTTACGGCAATAGATAAGGATACTTCGGCTCATACGGTTATTGAGCGCAACGTCAAGGATTTGCGCCTCTCGGATGCCGTAAAAGTCAGCAAGGCCAATACCGCCGGCTGGAGTATCCATAATATGGAAAAGCGGTTCGATATCGTGCTTTTGGACCCCCCGTACGAGGATCTGCAGCCGAACCTTTTAGGCCGGCTTATAAAAAGGCATGTCAAAAAAGGCGGCCTGGCGGTGCTGTCGTACCCTGGCGGCCTGGAGGCTCCGGAATTTGAGGATACGGAAGTCGCCGCGGACAAAAACTACGGTGACGCGCAGCTGGTCTTTTACCGTAGAATCAAGTAAAATACCCCTGTTCTTTGCGGGCGGATGGCGAAATTGGTAGACGCACTAGCCTTAGGAGCTAGCGGAGAAATCCATGGAGGTTCAAGTCCTCTTCCGCCCACCACAAAAAAGGAGGAAAAGTGTTAGATACAGCGCGCAAACTTATCAGAGATGCCGGCAAGCGGCTAGGGCTTAACGAAGAACAGATAAAACAGCTTATAAAAACCGACGCTGAGCATAATTTTGAGATAAAGCTGTCCGACGGCAGCAAATACCATGCTTTCCGCGTACAGCACAGCAATAAGAGGGGGCCATACAAGGGCGGTATACGGTTCCATCCGCAGGTGGATTATGACGAGGTCCGGGCGCTGGCTACGCTCATGAGTTTTAAGACGGCGGTGGCCGGTATCCCGATGGGCGGCGGCAAGGGCGGGGTGGCGGTTAACCCGAAAGATTTATCAAAAGAGGCATTAGAAGACTTGTCGCGCAAATACGTGCAGGGGCTCAAAGAATACATCGGCCCGGATAAGGACGTGCCGGCGCCGGACGTTAACACTAACTCCCTGATAATCGACTGGATGGCGGACGAATATGAGAGCCTGTCCGGTGATAAAACCAAAGCCAGCTTTACCGGCAAAAGCGTCGCTAATGGCGGTAGCCTGGGGCGGGATGCCGCGACCGGCCGCGGCGGCGTGATAGTGCTGCGCGAAATACTTAACAAGTTAAGTATTTCCGGAGAAGTCACTTACGCCTTGCAGGGCTGGGGCAACGTGGGGTCGTTTTTCGCGCTGATCGCCGAGCAAGAGCACCCCAACTGGAAGCTGATAGCGGTGACCGATTCCAGCGGCGGAGTCTACAGCGCCGACGGTTTATCGGCTAAGAAACTTGATCAATTCAAAAAAATCGGCGGCAAGCTGGCCGACTTTGATAAAGGTGAAAAAATCGATAACGACGGCCTGCTGAGCGCCCAAGCCGACATACTGGTGCTGGCGGCGTTAGAAAACGCCGTGGACGAGAAGAATGTTGGCGCAATCAAAGCCAAGCATGTACTGGAGCTGGCCAACGGTCCGGTTACTTACCAGGCTTACGAAAAATTAAATTCCCGGGGCGTAACAGACGTTCCGGATATCTTAGCCAACGCCGGCGGCGTCATCGTAAGTTATCTGGAATGGGTTCAGAACAAAGCCGGCGAACACTGGCCGGAAGACCGGGTCAATCGTGAGCTGGAGAATTATTTGGTAAAAGCTACGGACGAAGTATATATGCTGTCGCAGACTGATAAGATGCCGCTAAAAGAAGCCGCTTTCGCGGTGGCCATAACCAAACTGACTTCTTAAGCAGGCGACTGTATTATTAGTTTTTGATATCTTTTATTCTTTTTAGCAGTCGCTCGCCGCTTAGGCGCCTGGATTTTAGCGGCTCAAAGTAGCCCCGCACCAGCCCTATGACTTCGCGGGCCGCCTGGTCGGCCTCATCCGGCCGGTTAAGTACCCAGTTAATGTCATCTTTTTGTTCAAGAGCCCACTCCAGGCTCATTACAGCTTCATTCAGCCTGACCGTTACCTCCTCTGAAGAGAAGTCATTACCGAACCGAGCCCGCAGCTGCCTGACGTACTGGTCGGGGTCCGCCGATAAAGCTATAGGCGTCGTTGACTTAAAGCCCACATTCCGCAGGTTGTCTACGGAGCGGAAAACCGTATCTAATACGGAAAAAGGCGTCTGGTAGTCGCGTACCTCGCTTCCGTATATATGCCCGGTATCGTAGACCATGTATTGTACCGGCTCCCCGCGTTTGACGGCTTCTAAAAACTCACCTAAGGATTCCTCGTCTGTTCTAAGCTGCCTATAAGACTTCGCATCGCTGGGACGGAGTTTTCGATCAGTAAATCCGCCCGGGTTGCTGAACTCCGGGTCCAGCGCCACGACCTCTTTTATAACCGTGCTTTTTCCTACGCACGTCGGGCCGATAATCATGCCGATAGACACATCCCGGATGTGCCTGGACGTTTCACCTTGGGGGCGATAAGCCATCCACCGCGCCGCCAGTTCGGCTTTTATAACCTCTGATTGAGTCACGAAATGATTAAATAATAAATATTTATAAATAGCAAACTAGCGCAGCCGTTTAAGCTGCTGGTAGCGCATAACAGGCGCTAAGGAGTAAAGGCACCCAAGCACGAATGATACCAGCCCGCCGATATAAGGAACGGCTCCGGCTAGCGATATAAGGAGCATCACGCCCATGATTCCCCAGACAGCCCCGGGATTTGCGCCGCTTAATTCGGCGCTTCTTTTTAGCGATTCCGATACATCGGTATTTCGCTCCAGCATGACATAAGGAGCCAGCATATAACGTCTTATGAATATCAAACCGGGGACTATAAGCAGTATCAGCCCGCCGATGATGATGGCTGTCATTGCTACGTACAACTTGAAAAGGGGCCAGCCCTGCTTGCGGACCACCTGCCATAAGTCCTGGAAATCCAGCGTCCGGTGCTCCACGGCGTCGAGCTGCGCGGCGTTTGTCATAATCTGGATTACGCCGCCTATGAACAATGCCAGAATCAGCCAGAGCAGATTGAACCCGACAAGCAGATAAAAAGGATAAGCCGGCGCCGGGCTGCCCGATGTAGACGTGGTCGATGCCCACGTCGTTCATGAG
>CAMLDA010000025.1 GCA_946478715.1 uncultured Candidatus Saccharibacteria bacterium
TCGCTGGTAAACGTCTTTCTGATACTTTTCTTTGGATTTTCGGCTCTGGAAGCCAGCCTTATCAAACGTCAGACTTCTATAGCACTGGATGTGGTGGTGCTGGCCGGGCTGCTGGGAAGTGGGCTTATTAATTACGAATGGGGGTTAATCGGTATGGCCGGCGGCATAAGCGGCGGTTATATTGGCTCGCGGTTCGCCCTGCATGAAGGGGAAAGATTCGCACGCTACGCTCTAGTGGTTTTTATGGTTGCTTCCGGCCTCTGGCTGGTTCTGACCGCTAGCTAGCGGGCATTTTGTTATATAGCTGCAGAGTTTCCCGGGCGTTGGGTTCTATGTCCAGCTGACGCAGCGCGTCTGCCGGCCGTGCCCATACATAATCCTGCGCCTCTTCGTTTAAAACCACCCTTTTGCTTTTGACCCGTACGATGTTGTCCACAAAGATGTGCTGCACCCAGGATTTGTAGTAGCCCGATTCTTTAATCTGGTCAAAAGTGGCGATATGCGGGCCGATTTCACCCCGTAATCCGGTCTCTTCTTTTATTTCGCGCAGAAGCGCGTCGTTAAGGCCTTCGTTACGGCGGACTTTGCCGCCTACTATAGAATAGCGGCCTCCCCATTTATGGGTCTTTACCAGTAGCACCTCCTTGTCGGCGGTTGATTTTGCGGGCTGGTGTTCTATGATAGCGCCGGCGGCTACCACAGAGCCGGGGACCATCAGGTCCTGCCATAGTTTATGGATAGTCCGCTCCGACCTGCCCACAACTGGAGCGGGCAGCTTGCCGGATGATTTTATGTACTCGGCCAGCTTTTCCGCCTGCCAGACGGCGTTCTTATGGATATAGGCGGGGTGGTCATCCAGTTTTTCGGCAAAAAAACAGCGCGTGTTGGTAAGCTGGGCCACGCCAAGCTCATAAGCCGCGCTTTTACCTATGTAGCCGTTTACATTCACGAAGTAACTGAACCCATCCTGGCCCAGTCTTTTTAGGTTATGAAGGTATAGGAGCTCGATTAGCCTCGGGTCCTGGGCTTCTTCGTCCGCGAATACCGCGAATCCATCCTTGCTCCCTGTTAATTCGCCTGGCTTGGGCGCCAGCACTTTGATACCGGCTTGAGTGAATACCTTAGAGACCCTCTGTATTTCGGGGAAATGCTTTCCAAAACTGCCGTGCAGGATACAGCGGAACTCCCTCATGGCTTTTATTATGAGCCGCTGCTGTAGACATGCAAGCTAAAGCATTTCATAAGCCTGTTAGAATCCATACTCTGATGACGTGACCAATCTAATAGAGAAGAATAAACAGCCTTTTTATAATGGTATTACCATTAAGCAAGGAGGTGCCCATGGCCAAGAATAAGAATCGAAGGAACAGCGGCGCGGCTGGTAAGACCGAAGCTGCCAGGAGAGGCGGCATGAATAGCGGCGGCAACCCCGAGAACTTGCCGAACGTCGATACTAGCTCAAACATCTAGCTATATGTTCTGACACTGTCCTAAGGAGCGGACTTCAGGCCGCTCCTTTTGGTACAATCCCTTTATGAGAGTTTTAGTATTCGGAGCCAGCACCGTACAGGGGTATTGGGATAGCCAGGGCGGCTGGGCTGACAGGCTTAAACGGTATTATGACCAAATACAGCTTAAAGATTTATCTAAAGACGTCCCCCATGTAATGAACCTGGGCATATCCGGAGACGGCTCAGCCGAGCTGCTGGAGCGCATTGATCCGGAAATTGCCGCAAGGCAGAACGATAAGGGGGTAGCCGTAGTGATATCCATCGGTACCAACAGCGCGGCAATCCTGAAAGGAGAGCCTGTAACAGACCCGGGAAATTTCCAGGCAGAACTAAAGAGGATCCTGCTTATTACTAAAAAGTATACGAATAAGATCCTGCTGGTCGGGCTGCCCGCCGTCGATGAATCAAAGACCGACCCGGTCGCATGGTTTGACATGCGATTTAAGAACGACCGGATTAAGGAGTTTGAAAATCACGTAAAAGACCTGGCCTATCAGGAGGGGATTGGCTTCGTAGCCGTTCACGATGTCATGCAGTCAAAAACGGACGAGATTATGCAATCCCATGACGGCCTTCACCCCAATGACGCCGGGCACCGGTTTATATTCGAGCTGGTCCGGCCGGCCGTGGATAAAATGCTGGGAGAAGATTCATGAGGCGGCGCTGGATATACCTGCTGGCTCTTGTTTTCATACTGGCGGCCGCGGGCGCGGCGGTTCTGGCGGGCAAGGGTTTTAAAAAGCATGGCGATAATACGGTTTCTACGGTCCCGGCTCCCGGTAAGGCTTCTTCGCAGAACCGGGCCTGCCGCCTATTCACATTAAAGGAAGCCAAGCAGCTTATCCAGGATGCTGTCAAAAGCAATCAGAACCCGGTTTATCAATCCTCCGCCGACCTGGAAGTCAGCAGCTGCACTTATTCTGAACAGGCTTCTACACACTCCGCGGCCGGGCGTAAGTCCGCTGCGCTTCTTATCAGGTACCCAAAGACACCAAAAGGCGCTTTGAGCAATCGGAATGAATTCGGGCCGCTCCGGCCTGCGGCCGTCCAAGTTGTGGCCGGCTATGGGGACAGCGCTTACTGGGATCCGGAGCATGGCCAGCTGAATATCCTGAAAAGCAGTACATGGTATGTCCTTGGTTACGGCCAGGCCGCGCCGTCAGCGCGTACCTTATCCCAGGCAAAACAGCTGGCAGACATCCTTTCCGGCCAGCTTTGACAGTGGTAAAAAAGGCTCCTGTGGATTATAGTTATGTTTAATAAATACTATGCCCCAAGAAGAAAATATAGTGCCGCCGCCCGCGGAACCGGCCGCCCTGCCCACTCCGCAGCCGGACCAAAAACCAAAGAGCCCAACCAGGCTTGATCGTATCCGCGGCTGGTATACCGCTCATAAGAAACTCTCTATTCCCCTGACAGTCTTAGCGCTGGTGCTTGTCCTTGCGGCAATTCCATTCACCCGGTACGCCGCCGCCGGCGCAGTAATTAAGAAGGATTTTTCCGTCAAGGTTTTGGACGATGCGACCGGTACGCCGGTAAGCGGGGTAACCGTAACAGCGGGCAATACGACCGCGGATACAGATTCTGCCGGTATCGCTGTACTTAAGCATATAAAAGCGGGCAGCAAGAACCTGCTGATAACAAAAAAATATTACAAGGACGGCACATTAAAAATAACGGTGCCTATTATGGGGCAGAAAGATATTCCCGCCATACGGCTTACCGCCACGGGGCGCCAGGTAAAAGTATCCGTCGTTAACGGCATAAACCGGAATCCGCTGAAAGATGTTGATATCAGTGTGGCCGGTACCACCGCCAAAACGGATGCTAGCGGCCAGGCGCTGATAGTTCTGCCCGCCGGCACCCCGGAGCAAAAGGCTAAACTTAGCCTGGATGGGTTCAACGACGCCCAAGTATCCATAAAAGTAAGCAGTGAAGGCATACAGGCCAATCCGTTCAGCCTGACGCCCTCTGGCAAGGTTTACTTCTTGTCCAAACTAAGCGGCCAAATAGACGTGGTTAAGACAAATCTGGATGGGACCAGCCGCCAGACAGTATTGGCGGGCACCGGCAAAGAAGACGACCGCAATACAGTCCTGCTGGCTTCGCGGGACTGGAAGTACCTGGCTTTATTATCGCGGCGGGCGGGCTCAACCCCCTCGCTTTATCTGATGTCAACAGCCGATGACAGCCTATCCGTTATTGACGAGGGCAGCTACGATTTCACTCTTGCGGGGTGGGTAGGCGACAATTTCGTTTACACGGCCAGCCAGACCAACTATCAGCCATGGAAATCCGGCCAGGATGCGCTGAAAAGCTACAATGCTCCATCCAAAAAGCTTAAGGTCCTGGATCAGACAACAGCCACGGGCACCAGCACCCAGGATTACGTAGGGCAGCATATAGGCGACGTCTATGCTTATAACGGCCAGGTTTACTACATCATGAACTGGAGCTCTTCGTTTGATGACGCGAATATGGCCCTGCTGGCCGCAAAACAGGCGACCTTTAATTCTATAAACCCTGACGGTACGGGCAAGAAAGCCATCCGCTCATTCGGACTGTCTGCCGGCGAACAGTCGGCCGATATTTCGGTGGACGAACAGATAGCGGGGCCGGGCAGCGTTGAGCTTCACTTTACGAATGGGGACCGCGACGAATTTTATAGCTTTGCGAACGGGCAGGTAAAATCCGACCCGTCTATGGATGTCCAAAGTTATTATGAAAAAACCTACCCCACCTACCTTCTTTCTCCATCCGGAAGCAATACTTTCTGGGCAGAGGAGCGCGACGGTAAGAACACTTTGTTCGTGGGGGATGAGGATGGGCAGAACCCTAAGCAGATAGCTACCTTGAGCGATTACAGCTCGTATGGCTGGTACACCGACAAGTATCTGCTGGTATCAAAAGACGGCAGCGAATTGTACATAATGGCGAAAGACGGCAGCCAGCCGCCTGTAAAAATAAGCGACTACCATAAGCCAAGCTTTAACTTCCAGGGGTATGGCGGGGGGTACGGGGGTTTGTAAAAACTCCGATTTTAAGAGAAACTAAATATCCGTGAGTTATAAGACGGATAGTTTTGATAGCAGCGTCACCGCCCTCCTAAGGAAAGGCGGGGTGGGATTGCTGCCCGCTGATACCATTTACGGCTTATCCTGCCGGGCTCTTGACCGCAATGCGGTGGAGCGAACCCACGAGATAAAAAGGCGGGACAAATCCAAGCCTTTCGTAATCCTGATATCGCGTATAGAGCAGCTGAAGGAACTTGGAATCGTATCTACGGATGTCGCCCCGGCGCTTCGGTATTGGCCGGGGGCCCTGACTCTGGTGTGTGAAGCGCGTAAGGCACCGGGGTGGCTGCATATGGGAACTTATTCCTTGGCGGTCCGCCAGCCGGATTTTCCAGCGCTGCGGGAGCTGATTGATGAAGTAGGGCCGATTATCAGCACCAGCGCCAACCTGGCAGGCGGAAAACCGGCGGCTAGCGCGGCCGAAGCCGAGAATTATTTCAAACAAAAGCTGGACTTCTATGTGGATACTGGCCCGCACGCCGGAAGTCCCTCGACCATAGTAAAGTCTTCACTTAACGGCCTGGAGATTCTCCGGCAGGGCGCCGTAGAAATTAGTACTTAACAAGTTAAGTATTTAGGCGCCGTGGCGGGAGGGCTTCTGGGGATTATTATCCAAGCTCTGCCAAAGATACCAGCAGGCAACCGATTCGTACGGATGCCAGCCCTTCTTAGCCGATAGGCTGATAATCTGTTCAGGAAAGGGCAGCTCCTCCAGGCCATAAAGCTTCATTATGGCTTTCCGGATACCCAGGTCGCCGGTAGGCAATATATCCAGCCGGCCCAGGCCGAACATCATGAACATATGGGCGCTCCACTCCCCGATTCCTTTGACCGCTGTCAGCTGTTCGATAAGCTGCTCATTAGGCATCGTGGATATATGGTCTAAGTCAAGGCGGCCATCCAGGATATGTCGTGCCAGGTCTTTGACATAACCCACCTTAGCCCAGCTGAGGCCGACGTCCCGCAGCTTCTGGTCGTCAATCTTTACAAGCTGCCGCGGCGCGGGCATGCGGCCGTCAAATAGCTCCAATACCCGGCGCCATATCGTTCCGGCCGCCACTGCTGATAGCTGCTGGCCGACTATACTGCCGACCAGCTCACCGTAGTGGTCGTTGTGCGGGCTGATACGGCAGGGGCCGGAAGCTTTGATTACCGGGGCGAGCTTTTTATCGGCCTTAGCCAGATGTTTTTCCGCGGCCCTTAAACGCTGTTCAAAAGTCATATTGTCTATTTAACCAAAGCAAGATATAAAATTGGTGTAAAATAAGTCTTGAACCAATTAAAAAAGAAACATGCAGCCTACAACTCTCGCGCCTTCAGCGCCTATGACATCCAGCGATTCCGCGCGCCCGCCGCAGCCGTCCCAGCCTGCCCGCACACCCCAGACGCTTACGACGAACATAGTCAATAATATTCCTGTCCATGCGCCCGCCCAGCAGCCCGCCCAACCGGTTAATGAAGAGGACGAGCTGGACAAAATCATGCAGGACGTTGGGCGCCAGTTACGTCAGGCCGAAAGGCATACGCCAAAGAAGCGTCTTTTCAGCTTTAGACACAAGGCCAAACCGATTCCGTCCCAGCCGCACGCTGCTTTGCCTGTCCCGGCTCCCATAGCGGATGTTAAGCCGGCGCCAGCCCATAAACCAGATACTCCTAAATCCGTGCCCGCCGCAGCCGCTAAGCCCACCAGGCCGCCTATGATGATAATGATTCTGACTCTTGCCGTGACGGTCGCGCTGATGGCCGCCGCTATATACGCCTACAGGCTTAGCTGATATATCACAGTCTCTAACGAGGCAGAAAGGTACGGCGCAGCCATTCATCCAGGGAGCCTGCTCCGCCGGCAGATAGGCATAGAACCAAGTCCCCGGAATCCAGATGTCCTTGGATAGACTTTTCCAGGCTTTCGTCCAAGGCCGCCGGTCTAGATCGCGCTCTAACCGGCTCGCTTAACAGGCTTATCAGTTTATCGGGGGTCAAAAGCTCCAAGTCTTTGTCTTCGCGAGCCAGGTAGCTGGGCGCCACATAAAGTGCCTTGGCCGTGTTAAAAAGGTCTCTTAGTTCATCTTTGATAAAGTGTTGCCTAAGATTATGGAGCCCCTCGTATACGACCACTACATTATCGCCGGCAACTTCCTGGGCCAGCTGCAGCGCGCCGCGTATCTTTGGCGGGGTGTGGGCCGCGTCGGTATAGAGATTAGGGATGATTTGTTCAAAGCGCCGGGACAGGCCGGGGAATCCGTCCAGGATATCTACCAGCTCTTCCGCTGGGCGCCCCAGTTCTTTGGAAAGCCCCTGGGCTACCAGCCAGGCGTCCTGCCTGTTTACCAGGCCCGGCAGCCTGACAGCCTCTATGGCCGGGTCGGTCCGGTCAAGGATTGAATACTTTGGCCCGGCTTCGATAGCCAAGCGTTCGGCATCATCGTGCCAAATGACGACCTGGTCGGATTGCTCAAAGAATTCCAAAAAGGCTTCTTCATAGCTTTGGCGGGTTGGATAGACATCCGGGTGGTCATAGTCTATCCCGGATATCATGGATATGGCGGGGTAAAAACCCAGGAAATTACGGTCATACTCGTCGGCTTCGTAAACGAAGTAGCGGCTCTCAGGGCTGAATTCGCTGACATCGCCAAAACTCAGTTTCGCGCCTCCGGAGTAACTGACCGGGACGTCCAGTTTCTTAAAAACCCATGTGGCCATGGCGGTAGTAGTGGTCTTGCCGTGCGTGCCGGCTACGGCTATCAGTTTCATTCTTTTGTCTTTGATGATTTTTCCCAGCAGTTCATCGCGCTTTGACATCCTTATGCCGTTCTGCCGGCAGAAATCGAACTCCGGATGGTCCGGAAAATCTATGGGCTGGGCGGAGCCGTAAACGAACCAATCAATCGGCTGCCTGGCGTGAACCTGGGCTATAAAATCCGCATCAACCCCTATATGCGTATCGGTGACACCGTGTTTGGCGAGATAATCAAGATAGGCGCTGGGGCGGGCATCGCTGCCGCTGACAGTATAACCGGCCTCATAGGCTATCAAGGCCAAAGAGCTTATAGCCGTCCCGCCTATACCGGAGAAATAGACATGCATATCCCTAGGTTACAGGTTTTAGGTTATAGGTTCTAGATACTCTAAAATAAAAATGAGCATATGGAAGAAATATATAAAAGATTAGCGGGCGTCTCGGCTAAAGTCTGGCTGGCCCTTTTTGTGGCTGCGGCCGTTATCTGTATGTTCTCGCTTAGGCATAACAACCAGACTATGGTCAAACTGCGTAACGATGTCTATGCCGCGGATAAAAACGGCGGCGACGTTAACGCCGCGCTGAACGACCTT
>CAMLDA010000026.1 GCA_946478715.1 uncultured Candidatus Saccharibacteria bacterium
ACGTCGGCTTAATGGCGCGTGAAGTCCTGTGCGGCTCTGATGCCGATCTGATAATCACACACCTGTTATTTGATGCTATCGCATGCCCTTCGCAGGCGCCGTCAGTGCTGCACCTGCACGGTTATCCGCCGGACTTCACTTATCACCATAAACTACTGGCCGGCTTGCCGGACGCGTTCATATCAGTATCTGAAGCTATTGCCGCAAGATGGAAAAAAATATTGCCGCCCAGCGCTCCCAGCCTGGTAGTGCAGAATGGCATCGATGAGGGCAGATATAAGCCTGCGGCGGTAAAACAAACATACGATCTTATGTATATAGGCAGGCTGCTGCCGGTAAAAGGAATAGATACCTTGATTGAAGCGGCGTCTTTTTTGCCCGGTATAAAGGTGGCGGTAGCCGGAACCGGGCCTATGCAGTCCGAATTACAGCGGCTGGCCAAGCGCAAGAAAGTGGAGGACAGGGTGTTATTTCTGGGCTATGTACCGGATAAGGAATTAGCTAATTTGTACAATTCCGCTAAAATCGTCGTCCTGCCCTCAAAAGACAAAGAAGGTATTTTAACCACTCTTCTGGAAGCCGCCTCATGCGCCCGGCCCGTAATAACTACTTCCGCGGGCAGTATGTCGGAGTTTATAGATAACATGATAAACGGTGTTATAGTTTCACCTGATGACCCAAAAGAGTTGTCACGGGCGGCCATGAAGCTCCTGGAAGATGAAAAAATGAGGGTAGATTTAGGGCAGATGGCCAGGCGAAAAATCCTGGAAGGCTGGACTTGGGGCCAAAGGATCGCTCAGCTGGAAACGGCTTACCTGGAAATCGCCTCTAAGCACCGGCGGGATATATGAAAAAAACTGTATTTAATTGGAAAGAAAGCCCGGTGGTCAGTAATCCAAAAAAAGTAAGCCAGGTATACGTGTGGTTTATTACCTATGATAAGAAAATCGTAATCGTTTCCAAGGACGGCGTTAACTGGCAGCTGCCAGGCGGGAAACCGGAACCGGAGGAAGACTTAAAGAAGGCGGCCCTCCGCGAACTAAGAGAAGAAACGGGTATCCATGGAGCGGGAACGGAGAACCTGGTCCTGTTTGGATACTATGAAGTAAGTGAAAGAGGAGCCGGTAAAAGGCAGGATTCACCCAGCCTCCAGGTTCGGTACTTCCTGAAGTCGGATATCTCCTCCGCCGAGCTGAACTTTTCCGTATCCCATGAAGACCGCAATCAGCCGGCCGGTGACCAGGTGCGTTACGCGGGCGCGTACACCCTGAGGCAGGTTGAAGAGATGATACCTTGGATGAAAGAAAGCGGTGAATATAAGACGCTGCTGCGCAGGCTTCCGGAACTGGCATGAGCATAACAATAGGGTCCGGCAGCCAAAGTATCCTTATAAAAGGCAGCGAAGGCCTGCTTAAGAAAATATCGGCCAGCGGTTTCGGCGCCGGATATATACCGAACTTCTCACTTATAAATGAGCAAGCAAATCCTGAATCATCTCTCTCATTAAGCCCGGGCCCTTATGATCTTAAAAATGATTATCCGGAGTTTTACTTCAGTTTTCCTGAAAATGAAGTTTCTGCGGAAGATATCTTTACGATAATCGACTATTGCCTGGAGTACGACAGGCAGCTGCATGGGGTATATACGGTGCATGGAAGCGCCTGCGCGAAAAATGATAAAGGGGTGCTTATCTTTGGCCCGGTCAGCGGCCTTGGCAAAACATCCCTGATGCTTGAGCTGTGCAAAAACCACGGATTCGTCCCACTTGGCGACGAAAAGATACTGGTCAATGATAACCCGGAGATTGTAGGCGGCGTCACCAGGCTTAGCCTGAATAAGCCGCAGATAAGCCGGATTATGGGATCGGCTATGGAGAGCTATGATATGGCCCAGGGTGACCTGCTCCCCGCCTATAAGAAATCCGTGAAGCTGTCAGCGGTCGTTATTCCATTCATTTCACCGGGCAGCCATTTTGACTCAGAAAAACTCACTTCGGCAGAGGCAGACTGGCATCTTTACGAGGAGGTAAGCCGTAAAATCCGCGGTACCTCCAGGAGAGTTTCTGATTTCTCCCACCCAGTCGCCAGCCTGGATACCCAACCTCTTTCCGCCAGGCGCTCGGAAGCCGTAAAAAAGATTTCATCCGATATAGATTTTTTCCGTATCAGGGGTGATTTAGCATCTGCGGCAAAAGAAATTGACCTACTGGTAAGTTAAAAAGCTTTATAAACTGGGGCTTTGAGCTGCAAGCCCAGGGTGATAGCCTGGTATAATTGTTTTGAATATGGGAAAGATCAAGGCAGTTAAAGCTCCATCGGGGGCCGGGCAAGCATCAAAAGACGCCAAAGGCAGCGGCGCTATATTATTAGTGTCGGCGCTGGATATGAGCTGGCGGCTGGCTATCGCCGTGCTGGTGCCGATAATCGGCGGCTACGAGATAGACAAGCACCTGGATACATCACCGGTGTTCATAATAGTCGGTTTTTTGGTGGCTATGGTGGGGACCTTTTTGATTATGAAGCAGACAGTGGCCGCCGCTAACGGCAGGTATAAACACGCGGAGAGCCGCAAATGATAGCTCTGACGAATTTTGCGGCCAGCGTTCCCGAAGTCCACATAGCTCCCCAGCCGATTTTCAACCTGGGCCCGGTAGCTATAACTAACTCGATACTGTACGGCTGGATATCGGTGGTAATCATGATCATCCTGTTCATAGTCGCGGCCCGGCGGATCACAGTCCATCCCAAAGGCGGCTTCATCCAGCTGGTCGAAGTGATCGCCGACTACATGTCCGATACCGTTAAAGACGCTTTTGCCAATAAGGAGCGCTCATACAAGTACATCCTGTACTTCGTAACAGTGTTCTTTTTCCTGCTGATAAATAACATGATGGGCATAATCCCGGGCGTGGGCGAATCCTTCACCTCGCACGGCAATTCACTGCTCCGGCCTATGACAGCCGACTTTAACGCCACGCTGGCGGTAGCGGTCATAACCATGGGGCTGGTATATATAAGCTCGCTAAAAGAAGTGGGGCTAAAAGATTACTTCGGCCACTTTTTCATGGGCAGTATCAAGAACCCGCTGTATCTCTTCATTGGGATAATAGAGATGGTTACCGACCTGGTGCGGGTCATATCGCTTTCCCTGCGTCTTTTCCTTAATGTGGCCATCGTCGAGGCCATAGTGGTTGTGTTCGCCTATCTGGGACATTTTATCGCGCCGCTGACAGCCACGCCTTTCTACTTTCTGGATATCTTCGATAATGTCCTGCAGGCCTTTATCTTCGCGCTGCTGGGCGTGATGTACCTGGCTACCGCGGTCAATCACGTGGACGAGCACCACCAGGCCAAAGAAAGCTTGACCGCGTAATCTCCATCTGACAAAATTATAGATAGCTTAGAGATGCCGCAGGAGGGAAAACCAAACTGTCCTTTTAAGCTTGAGAAGGCCTTTCCACTGCAATTTGTTCGCTGAAGCGGCTGCCGGACGTGAAACGTCGGACGCTCCACAGCTCTAGCGAGCAAATGCACAGGGTGGGTAAGGCCGGTATGACAGTAAATTAATAAGGAGTAAATATAAATTTATGATTGCACCCGCAGACTTGATAATCGCAGCGAGTACAACCAACGTAGATATAATCGGCAAAGGCCTGATGATCGGCGGCGGCTTTATAGGCCCGGGCATCGGCATGGGTATCGTAGGCGGCAGCTACATCCAGGCGACCGGCCGCAATCCGGAAGCCAAGCTGCTTGGCCAGGCCCTGGTGTTCATAGCCATCATTGAGCTGTACGCGCTTTTGGCGTTCGCATCGGTCTTTATCATCAAATAAGGACGCGTTCATTACTTAGGGTTCAGGGAGAATAATTAAAAAGTGCATATTCTGATAACACAGTTTGGGGATAGCTCGTCAGGCATCGGAGCGTTAGGTCTGAATCTGACGTCGTTTCTGATCCAGCTGGGCACATTCATCATCGCTTTCTGGGTGCTTAGAAAATGGGCTTTTAAGCCTATCCTTAAAGTTCTGAACGAGCGGCGGGAAACTATCGAGCAGGGCGTTACGCTGGGCGAAAGGATGAAGAAAGAGCAGGCTGAGATGGAGCAGAAGGTTGCCGAAGCTTTGCAGGGCGCGCGGCAGGAAGCCGACAAGATAATCGCCGACGCGTCTGACCGCGGCCGCCAGATTATCGCCGATGCGGAGGCCAAGGCCAAAGAAAAATCCGAAGGCATCATCGCCAGCGCCGAAGAGCGTATCAGCCAGGATGTAAAACTGGCCCGCAGCAACCTGGAAAAAGAACTGGTGGGTCTGGTCGCTGAAGCCGCAGAAGCGATTATCGATGAGAAAGTCGACGCCAAAAAGGACGCCTCGCTGATCGACAGGGCGCTTAAGGGGCGGGCATGAAAATACCGAGAAATGAGCTGGTACAGGTGCTGGACAAGCTTTCCCGGGAGATGCCGGCTAAGAAATTCGCTTCCGAAGCGGCCAGCTACCTTCTGAGCCAAAACCGCACCGGCGAACTGGACAGCCTGGCCCGCGACCTGATTAATTACCGGGTAGAAAAAGGGGTGGTAGAGGTTACGGCTGTCAGCGCTCATAAGCTGACCCAGGCCGCTTTGGGCGAGGTAAAAGCTAGAGTCAAGCAGCTTTACCCCAAAGCCCGCAGGATTATCATCAACCAGAGGATTGACGAGGGCCAGATAGGCGGCGTCCGCATAGAGCTGCCGGGGCGCCAGCTGGACCTGACACTAAGAAGCAAGCTAAATAAATTTAAACAATTAACGGCAGGGAACTAACTATGGCGACAGATTTTGCGATCAAAGATTTATCAAAGGATATCCGGGCGGCAATCGCCGACCTTAAGCAGCGGCCGGAAATCGAATCGGTAGGAATCGTTACCCGCGCGGCTGACGGTATCGTTTGGATTTACGGCCTGCGGAACTGCGGCTACAGCGAAATGATTGAAATAGACAGTATCGACGGCGGCAAGATTACCGCTTTTGCCCTTAACCTGGGCGAAGATGAAATCGGCGCGGTGCTGCTGGGCGAGGATAATAAAGTTGAGGCCGGCGCCAAAGCTCGGCTGACGGGCAACGTCCTGGAAGTACCGGTAGGCCCGGAGCTGGTCGGCCGGGTGGTTAACCCGCTGGGGCAGCCGCTTGACGGCGGCGAGCCCATAAAGACCAAGCAGACATCCCGCGTGGAGCGGGCGGCTCCCGGCGTGCTTGACCGCAAACACGTCCACGAACCGCTGATGACCGGCCTGACCGCCATTGATGCTCTGGTGCCGATCGGCCGCGGACAGCGTGAGCTTATTATCGGCGACCGCCAGACAGGCAAAACCGCTATTGCCGTGGACGCTATGATCAACCAGGCGCGCTCTAACTCGGGCGTTATAAACGTCTATGTGGCTATCGGCCAGAAACTTTCTAAAATAGCGGCCCTGACTGAGCGCCTGAAGCGCGAAAAAGTAATGGACCAGACCATAATTATCGCGACCAGCCCCTCAGACCCGGCTGCCATGCTGTATATCGCACCTTATGCCGGCTGCGCCATGGGCGAATATTTCCGCGACAACAAACAGCACGCCTTGATTATCTACGACGACCTGTCCAAGCACGCCGTAGCCTACCGCCAGATGTCGCTGCTGCTGCGCCGCCCGCCGGGCCGCGAAGCTTATCCGGGCGATGTGTTCTATCTGCACTCCCGCCTGCTGGAGCGGTCCGCTAAGCTGTCCGATAAATTGGGCGCCGGTTCGCTTACGGCACTTCCGATTATCGAGACCCAGGCCGGCGACATCAGCGCCTACATACCTACGAATGTCATTTCCATTACCGACGGCCAGATTTTCCTGGAAACAAATCTGTTCTATCAGGGCATCCGGCCCGCAATATCGGTAGGGCTTAGCGTTTCCCGCGTCGGCGGTGATGCCCAGACGGCGGCTATCAAAGCCGCGGCAGGCGGCCTAAAGCTCAGCCTGGCTCAGTTCCGCGAACTCGCCAGCTTCAGCCAGTTTTCCACCGATTTGGACGAAGAGACCCGTTCCCGTATCGAACGCGGACAGCGTCTTACGGAAATCCTTAAACAGCCGCAGTATACTCCCAAAGCTATCTGGGAAATGTACTGCTCGCTGCTGGCCGTTACCAGCGGCAGCTTTGATGAAGTCCCTCTGGAAAAAATCAAACCGGCGGAAGACGCCCTTCTTGCGGAGCTTAAATCCAAACACGCCAAGCTGATCGAAGAAATTAACAAGGGCGGCAAGCCAACCGACAAGCAGAATGAGCAGATAGTCAAAGTTGCCAAAGCGATCGCCAAAGGCTACCTGGCCGCCCAGCCTAAGACTAAGCAGGAGGGGAAGGCCTAGTGGCCAGCATCATAACCTTAAAGCGCCGGATAGCATCCATTAAGAATACCCGGCAGATAACCAAAGCTATGGAGCTGGTCAGCTCCTCTAAGCTGCGGCGCGCACAAGCGGCCGCCCAGACCAGCCGGGCATACCGCCAAGCTACCTACGATCTGCTGGCCAGATTGAATAAGGTGAAGGAAGTGGAACGCCAGCCGCTGTTCAAGAAGCGCCCGGTAAAAAACCGCCTTTATATCGTCATTACGTCTAACAGCGGGTTAGCCGGCGCCTATAACGCCAATGTCCTCAAGCTTCTGGCACAGGGCATCAGGCAGGACCAGGCCGAAAAGGTTAAGACCAGCGTGGTGACTGTAGGTTCCAAGGGCGCCCAGTTCGTCAGGCGGATAGAACACGTTGAACTGCTCAGCCACTACCCCTCTTTTGGCGATGAGCCGAGCGAGCGCGACATCGTGCCGCTGCTTAACGGAATCATCCAAGCCTATAGTTCCGGCGAAGTCGATGAGATACGCCTGATTTATACGGAATTCAAATCAAGCCTGAGCCAGACCGCTACCAGCCTTACTTTGCTGCCGGCCGTAATTGACGGCATGCCTAAAGATTTGCCGCCGGCCGCAGGCTATATGAACTTTGAGCCGGACGTAGAAACGGTCATTCATAATGCAGGCACCCGGCTGATACAGGCCCAGATATGGCAGGCCCTGCTGGAAAGCCTGGCCAGCGAGCACGCAATGCGGGCTGTGGCCATGAAGAATGCTACTGATAACGCTGACGACCTTATTGGCGATTACACCCTGGAATACAACAGCACCCGCCAGGGGCAGATCACCCAGGAAATAGCCGAAATTACCGGTGGCGCGGAGGCTCTAGCGGCCTAAGAAGAAACAGGAAGGATATATATGGCAACTACAAGAACACAGACCAAATCAAAGACAAGCACAGGCGCCATCAGCCAGATTGTGGGCGTGGTGGTGGACGTTGAATTCGCCGCTGACAACCTGCCGGCAATCTATAACGCGCTGACGGTACCGCTGGAAGACCGGATTTTAACCCTGGAAGTCGCCCAGCACCTGAATGAGTCCACGGTACGGGCCATAGCCCTGGGCTCTACTGACGGCCTGGAGCGCGGCGCGGAAGTCACCGACACCGGCGCGGCCATCAGCGTGCCTATAGGCGAAGACACCTTGGGCCGCATGTTCGATGTGACCGGACGGCCGATTGACGGCAAAGAAGATAAATTTTCGGAGCGGTCTCCCATCCACAAAACGCCGCCGCCGCTTATGGACCAGTCGGCAAACGTGGAAATCCTGGAAACCGGCATCAAGGTTATCGACCTTATCTGCCCAATGACCAAAGGTGGTAAAGCCGGCCTGTTCGGAGGCGCCGGCGTGGGAAAAAC
>CAMLDA010000027.1 GCA_946478715.1 uncultured Candidatus Saccharibacteria bacterium
CCTTTACCCTTGTAGGGCTCCGGCTTCTTAAGGGCGCGGATTTCGGCGGCCACCTGGCCTACCTGCTGCTTGTCGATGCCGCTGATAGTGATTACATTCTGCTCCACGCTGGCGGTTACGCCCGCCGGAACCTTAAAAGTTATATCGTGCGAAAAACCAAGGTTCAGTTTCAAGTCTGCGCCTTGCTGCTGTACGCGGTATCCTACGCCGTTGATTTCCAGTTTCTTTTCAAAACCCTGGCTGACGCCGACGACCATATTATTTATCAGCGAACGCATTAGTCCGTGGCGGGCGCGGTTCTGGCGCTCGTCATTCTCACGTTCTACGACCAAGCTGTTATCTTCCTGGCGTATCTTTATCCCGGGCATAGTGAATTGCTCCAATGACCCTCTGGAACCATTGACGGTTACCTTGTCATCGTCGACAGTGATTGTCACGCCGCTGGGGATGGTAATTGGCTGTTTTCCTACTCGACTCATACTTTACCTTTCTAATAGACCTCGCAGATTAATTCGCCGCCCAGATTCTTAGACGCGGCTTCCCGGCCGGTCATGATTCCGTGGGAAGTGGAAATCACCACTATGCCGCGGCCCCTTTTAACGGTGGGTACGGCCGGAGATTTGACATACATGCGGCGGCCTGGGCGGCTCAGCCGATTGATCTCGGTTATCTTAGCTGGTTCAGCGTCACCGTTAATATTGATAACCAGCGTTTTCCGGGAATTCTCTTCCTGGACATCGACAGCGTTAATAAAGCCGTTGTCAGCAAGGATGCGGGCAATCGTCTCCTTAACTTTGGAGTGCGGCAGGCTGACCTGCTGCTTATTGACCGCGATGGCGTTGCGGATGCGGCTCAGCATGTCGGCTATAGGATCAGTTGATACTAAATTCGTATTACTCATAGGCTTTTACCAGCTGCTCTTGGTTACTCCTGGTATCTCCCCTTTAGAGGCGTGCTGCCTAAAGGCTATGCGCGACAATCCGAACTGCCTCATGTAGGCGCGGGGACGGCCGGTTTGGGCGCAGCGGTTAGTATGACGGGTCGGGCTGCTGTTGCGGGGCAGCAGTGCCAGGCCTTCCAGGTCGCCGGCGGCTTTAAGCTCGGCGCGCTTGGCGGCGTATTTGGCTATCATCTTATCGCGCTTTGCGTCGCGAGCAAGGATTGATTTCTTTGCCATCTAGCTTCTCCTTTCAAATGGCATGCCGAATTTTTCCAGTAGGGCCCGGGCATGTTCGGGCTGCTTAGCTTTAATATTGAATACTATTTGCAGGCCGTGCGGTGTGGAAGTCTCTTCGAATGACAGCTCAGGGAAGACGGACTGGTCGGTAAGACCTATGCTGTAATTACCCTGCTTATCAAAAGACCGCTCAGATACGCCATGGAAGTCGCGCAGGCGCGGCAGGATTATATTGATGAACCGGTCGGCGAACTCGTACATCCGTTCGCCGCGGAGCGTGACTTTCACGCCGATCTTGTTGCCTTCGCGCAGCTTGAAGCTGGCTATGGACATCCGGGCGACGGTTTCCACTGGCTGCTGGCCGGTGATTTTACGTATGGTGTTAGAGGCGACCTCCAGGATGCGTTTATCATCTTTTGCCCGGCCAATGCCAGCGTTTATGACTATCTTTTCAAGGCGCGGGACTTCCCAGATGTTTGCGAGCTTGAGTTCGGATTTAAGCTCTTTGGTGATTTTCTGGTCATATTGAACCTTCAGGCGGGCTTGGTATTTGACCGCTTTAGCAGCTGCTGACTTAGCCATTACTTGACCTCCTTGCCGGAAGTTTTCATGACCCGTATCTTAGAACCTTTGGCGTCGAGCTTATACCCTACCCGCGAAGGCTTCTTAGCTGAACTGTCCAGCAGCCCTACCTTGCTTACCCAGATCGGCTTAGTCATCTCGATTATGCCCCCTTGAGGCTGGGTTTGGGTAGGCTTGCGGTGGCGCTTGACGACATTTATTCCTTCTATGGTCACTTTGTTTTCCTTAGGGTGGACAGACAGCACTTTGCCGGTCTTTCCTTTGTATTTTCCGGAACGGACCATTACGGTGTCGCCTTTTTTGATTCGGATTTTAAATAAACCTTGAGCCATCTTAGAGCACCTCCGGGGCAAGTGATATTATGCGCTGATAACCCTTATCGCGAAGCTCACGAGGCACAGGCCCGAAAATACGAGTACCGCGCGGGGTCTTATTATCTTCTGCCAGCAAGACTACGGCATTATCGTCGAACTTGATACTGGAGCCGTCTTTGCGCAGTATCGGATTGCGGGTACGGACAACTACGGCTTTGACGACGCTCTTACGCTTAACAGCCCCGGCCGGGTTAGCGGTTTTGACTGACGCGACTATGATGTCACCTACACGGGCGTATCGGCGGCCGCTGCCGCCAAGCACACGGATACAAAGCAACTGGCGGGCGCCGCTGTTATCGGCCGCGATCAATTTTGATTCTTGCTGTATCATTACTTTTCTTCCTCTTTGGATTCCGCCTTAGCGGACTTGGCATCCTTAGGCTCTGAAGCCGGCTGTTCTTCTTCCGGTATATCGGCGGTAGCATCAGTCTCTTCAAATCGCACGCCGCCTCGCTCGACAATCTTTTCCAAGCGGAAGCGCTTACGGGCGCTTATCGGCCGGGTTTCTACAATCATAACCAAATCGCCAACCTTTGCTTCGTTCTTTTCGTCGTGCGCCATAAATTTGGTATTTACCGTGTACTGCTTCTTGTAAAGCGGGTGGGTACGCCTGGCACGCACGGTTATGACTATTGTCTTATCGGTCTTGTCGCTGGTTACTGTGCCTGTTATCTGACGGGCCATTATGCGTTCTCCTTCTGCAGTTTCTCACCTAATACGGTATAGACGCGGGCTAAATCCTTGCGCTTACTGCGCAGAGCCCGGACGTTGGTCGCTTCGCCGCTGTAAAGACGGCGGCGCATCTCCACAATTTCCTGCTGCAGCGCCGAAGTCTGTTTAGTCAGCTCTTCCGTGGTCATCTTTCTGACATCGACAATCTTCATTACTGCTCCTCCTTGACCACAAAGCGGGTCTTGACTGAGAGCTTATGGCCGGCCAGGCGCATGGCCTCGCGGGCTACGTCTTCGGCGACACCGTCCATCTCGAACATCACAGTGCCGGGCTTTACCTTCGCTACGAAGAATTCGGGATTACCTTTGCCGCTGCCCATCTTTACGTCCTGCGGTTTGCGGGTTACCGGCGTGTGGGGGAATATGCGTATCCAAATCTGGCCGCCACGCTTCACGTATCGGGTCATAGCCTGGCGCGCGGCTTCAATCTGGCGCGAATTTATACGCTGGCTTTCCAGGCTTACCAATCCGTACCGGCCATAAGCTATAGTCGATAAAGCGGTGGCTTTACCGCCGTGAATGCGGCCTTTGCGGACTTTACGGAATTTGGTCCTGGAGGGCATCAACATTATGACTCTCCCCTGTAAATCCAGACTTTGACACCAATGATCCCGGCGCCCGGATAAAGCGCCCTAGCAGAAGCGTAATCAATATCGGCCCTCAGGGTGTGCAGAGGCACGCTGCCCTGGACTTCTTTTTCCCTTCGGCTCATTTCCATACCGCCAAGACGGCCGGACACCTCTATGCGTACGCCTTTAGCTCCGGCGCGCATGCTGGCGGCGGCTGAGCTTTTGATGGCCCGGCGGAAAGCGATACGGCGTTCAAGCTGGTGAGCTATATTCTCGGCTACAAGTTTAGCCTGCAGTTCTGGCCGCTTGATTTCCTCGATATTCACGCGGCAAGGAGTTTTAAATATCTTTTCCAGGTCGTTTTTAAGCTCGGCGGCGCCGGATCCGCCCCGGCCGATGACAACACCGGCTTTAGCGGTCTGGATTGTGATCGTTACCAGGTTAGGTGAGCGCTCGATATCAACTTTGCTTACCGCCGCGCGTGAGCCCAGCTTTTCATCAATCAGTCTGCGGGCCGCCAGGTCCTGCTTAAGATAAGCGGCGTATTCTTTTTTGCCGACGAACCACTTGGAGCGCCAGTCCTTGTTCACCTGCAGACGCATGGAAATAGGATTCACTTTCTGTCCCATTATTTTGTCTCCTTCTCAGTTTCAGCGGCCTTGACTGTTTTCTTGTTCTCGCGCTTCTGGCCGTCCACCACTATCTTTATGTGGCTGGTCTTGCGCTGGAAGCGGCGGGCGCGGCCGCGGGCGGCCGGGATATAACGCTTTAGGCGGGGGCCGGCGGTAACGCTTATCTCGACTATTTCCAGCGTACCGGGTTTATAACTATGGTTGTGCTCGGCGTTCGCGGCGGCGCTTTTAATAGCCTCCTTTACCGGACCGGCTGCCCGTCGCGGCGTGAAGTCAAGTATAGTCAAAGCGTCCTCTACGCTGCGGCCGCGCACCAAATCGGCGACTACCGCGACTTTGCGGGGACTGATTCTGACACCTTTAGAATGTGCTGTCGCTGGCATATCTTATCCTTTTATCCTTGCGCCTTTGCTAACTTACCGCCGTGGCCGCGGAATTTGCGCGTCGGCGCGAATTCGCCCAGCTTGTGGCCGACCATGTTCTCGGTAATGAATACCGGCACGTGAACCTTGCCGTTATGCACGGCGATTGTCCGACCTACGAAGTCAGGAGATATCGTTGAAGAACGCGCCCATGTACGGATGATGGTGCGGTCTTCGGCTCCCAGCGCCGCTACTTTCTTGGCGAGCTTGGGATCTATGAATGGTCCTTTTTTCAGGGAACGGCTCATCTATTTATCTCCTCTTAGCCTGATGGCGGGTTCTTACTATGAATTTGCTTGATATCTTGCGCCGGCGGGTCTTATATCCAAGGGTCTTCTGGCCCCAAGGGGTAACGGGCGGACGGGCCATCCTATGGCGCCCGCCATCACCGCCGCCGTGAGGGTGGTCGGCCGCGTTCATAACCACACCGCGGACCGTCGGGCGTATTCCCATGCGGCGTTTACGGCCGGCTTTTCCAACCTTGATGTTCTGGTGCTGCTCATTGCCGATGATACCTATAGTAGCCATGCATTCGGCATTAATCATCCGCACTTCGCCGCTTGGCAGGCGTACCTGGGCGTAACCGCCTTCCTTAGCTACCAGCTGGGCGCTGCCGCCCGCCGTGCGGACTAATTGAGCTCCGCGGCCCGGCTGAAGTTCGATGGCGTGTATCTGGGTTCCCGTAGGTATGTTCTTTAAAGGCAGGCGGTTGGCCTGCTCAATGGAAGCCTCTTCGTTGACTGTAAATTTCCGGCCAGGCTTCATACCCCGGGTAGCCAATATGTAATGGTAGGCGCCGTTATCGTCTTTGACACGGGCGATACGGGCGCTGCGGTTAGGATCGTATTCTATCTGCTCCACGGTAGCCGTGGTTCCCGGGACAAGTTTGAAATTCACCACCCTGTAATGTCGGCGCACGCCGCCGCCTTTGTGGCGGGTAGTAATACGGCCCTGGTTATTGCGGCCGGCTACGCTTTTACGGGAGCGGACAAGGCTTTTCAGCGGCTTCTTGGCCGTTATGGCGTCAAAGTCCTGGTTGCTCATGCCGCGGCGGGCCGGGGTAGTCGGTTTATACTCGCGGACTGGCATTATTTATTCTCCTTGGGCGCTTCGGGCGATTCCACCGCGGCGAAAATCGGCAGTTTTTCACCCTGGGCCAAAGTTACGTAAGCTTTGCGGATATCGGAGCGTTTTCCCTGGATGCTCCGGCGGCCGCGCTGGCGGTAGCTGCGGACGGCCTTGCCGGGGACTCCCACGATGCGTACCGCGGTTACCTTTACTTCATACTGTCCGGCTACGCTTTTAGCGATATCATGCTTGTTGGCATCAGCCGGCACATCAAAAACATAGGTATTACCCTGTTCGCTTAGAGCGTAGGCTTTTTCACTTATACGGGGCTTTAAAGTCATGTATTTCATTACTTAGCCCCTCCCAGCCACTCATGGACCATGTCCAGGGCTTCTTTGCTTATAACGATTGAATCCGCGTTCATAATGTCGAAAACATTGAGGTACCTTGCCTGTACGGCTTTGATATTCGGCAGGTTCCTGGTCGCCCGGTCTGTCAGATTATTCTTTTCCGAGACTACCAGCAGCGTGTTGCCCCCGGCCTCTATCCTTCCTAACAAGGAAATGACCGGTTTGACTTTGCCATCGCCGAAATTAAAGTCATCGATAACCTTTATGCGATTCTCTTTGGACGCGACAGTCAAAGCCTGCCGCAGGGCCTGGCGCTTGGCCGTCAAGCTGAGCTGGCGGGAATAATTTTCCTGTCCGGTCGGCCCGAAGATAATGCCGCCGCCGCGCCATAGGGGAGTACGGGACGAACCGACACGCGCGTTGCCGGTACCTTTCTGACGCCAGGGCTTGCGGCCGCCGCCGCTGACTTGGCCGCGCCGCTTAGTGAGGGCGTTATTTGTCCGGCCGTTCGCCATATAGGCCAGATAGGCGTCTTTAAGAAGCTGATGGTCCTTTATCTCGACCCCGAACACGGCTTTGTCGAGCTTTGCCGGCGCGGTGGCTTTGGCGCCGGATTTGGTATAAGTTGCGACAGCCATTACTTGGCCTCCTTGATTAAGACGATACCTTTACGGGGACCCGGGACCGCCCCGACCACGCCTATAAGGTTCTGATCGGCGTCAACCATCGCGACTTTAAGTTTGCGGGTCGTAACCTGGACGTGGCCCATCTGGCCGGCCATCTTCTTGCCTTTAAAAATATGCTGCGGGTACATGGAGCCGATGGAACCGGGGCGGCGGTAGCTGCGCCCGCCGTGGGTTTTACGGCCGCGCTTGAAGTTATGGCGCTTAATGGTGCCGGCGAAACCTTTGCCTTTGCTTATTCCGGTAACATCCACTAAATCGCCGACTTCAAAAAGATCGGCGGAAAGTTTTTCGCCGATCCTGATGTTTTCGTCTAAATCGCCATTAACACGGAATTCACGGATAATCTTCGGAAAAGCTCCGGCAGCCTTAAGGTGGCCCGCTAGGGCCTTGCCGGCCTTTTCTTTCTTTACTTCTTCAAAACCGACCTGCAGGGCCTGGTAACTGTCTTTTTCGGTATCTTTTATCTGGGTTATGACATTAGGAGTAGCCGAAAGCAAAGTAACAGCGCTCAAGGCGCCGTCGTCGCCGATAACGCTTGTCATTCCGATTTTGCGGGTAATAAGTGCTTTCAACTTACTTCCTTTGGTTAGATAATTTCTAAGACAGCACCTTAAAAATGCTTGGTATTGCCGGTTTCTACCCCTGTTATCAGCTGGCAGACCTATTCAAAACCAAGCGAACATTCAATACTGTCCTTAACAGATTAGCACAGAATTATAACCCCTGTCAATCCGCTGTAAATTCTACATAATCTCAGCCTTAACGCCCAACTAAAAGAAGCGCTCATCCGCGCTTCTTTTCGGTGGGCTAGATCATCACTGACCCTTGCTTTCCACCATCGCTTACATCATAAGAGTAAGCGTGATGAAAAGCTGTGATTTTGCTTACATCTTTATTTCCGCGTCACAGCCGGCCGGGAGACTCAGATTCATTAATGAATCGATTGTCTTTGGCGTAGGGTCGCTGATATCGATCAGGCGCTTGTGGACGCGCATTTCGAACTGTTCGCGGCCCTTTTTGTATACGTGGGGGCTCTTGACTACGGTGAAAGTACTCTTGCGGGTTGGCAGCGGTATCGGGCCGCTGATTTTGGCTCCGGTCCGCAGG
>CAMLDA010000028.1 GCA_946478715.1 uncultured Candidatus Saccharibacteria bacterium
CCTAACACCAGCCGGAAAGATTTTTGCTCTGATTGGGCGGCCTGGGCCCGGATAAGGCTGGAGCTTAAGACTTCAAGCGCTGACGCTAAGCTGGCCTGGTTGGCTAACACCGGCGCCAAGCGGTGCTGGATGCTGACTTCCAGGACCGTATCGTACTGCTTGGCGTATGGCGTAAGGCGGTGGGCTATATCGTCCATAAGGGCGCCGATAGCCAAAGGTTCCGCCGGCAGCCGGCTTAGGTCTTCTGATGCCAGCAGGTGCCGGTAGGCTTCTATTTGCTGCAGGCCGGCGCTGATATTCAGCTCTGTCTCCCGGACATGGTCGCGGGCGGCCGCTTTGCTGAAGTTCTTGCCTTCCAGCAGGTCGGCGGAAGTTTTTATTTGGAGCAGCGGCAGCGCCAGGTCTTCGCTAAGCGTCATCAACAGCGCCCGCTGCCGGGCGAGTTCGTTTTGCTGGTGCGCAAACGCGGACTTTTTCAGACTGAAGACCCCCTTGTATAGGCTAAATTATAGCACCGCGCAAAGGGCGCAGCTGTTGTAATTAGGGCGCGAAACTAAGCGTCTTTAACACCGTGCCGTCAAAATCGGCCTGATATTCCTGGCTTTGGGTAGAGATTTCCAAAGTCTTGTCGCGGACTTTGATTACCAGCATGTAGCCCCTTTGAGAATCATTCTGCTGGTTGATTTGGCCGCTGTAGTAAACCCCGGGAGTGACGTTCGTTACGCCCTTGAGTGACGGCGGCAGGTAAGCTTTGGCTGTAAGGCTGCCGGCGCTGATATTGGAATTCATCTGCTGGATAACCTGGGAATAATCATCGTTTACCAGCTCTACCCGGAGGGCGTAGGCGCTCTGGCTCTGGACGCCCGGCACTTCGCCCGGGTTAAAGTAGGCGTTTATTGGCTCGCTGCCGTCGGTTGAATCAACGTAGGCGCTCCAGGTCTTGGGATATTTGAAAGTTATACTGCCGTAGTTGGCGGAACCTTTGAAAGTTTTGTTGGGAGATTTGCTCTGCTCGGCGAACTGGGCCTGCAGCTGGGCGGTTAATTGCTTGTTGGCGGCGGCGACAGCGGCAGCGGCCTTTTTATCGCTGTTATTCTTATAATCGCTCATTTTGGAGTAGGACCAGCCGCCGAACCCCAGGGCGGCGGCAAGCAGTACCGCCAGCACGATTATCACTATGATGTGGCTATTGGACCCTCTGTAGGTTTCGGCCGGCTCGGACTGCGGATTCATACAGCTAATGTTAAAGCAGATTCTTTTGTTAAACAAGCGGGCCGCAGCTGTCAGTATTTATACAGAAAGACGCCGTATTCCTTGGCTGCCGGTTTTTTGCCGGGAATCTTAAAAGCATGGCTGGCCACCTTGACCCCTTTTGGAGCTTTGGCTTTGACGAATTCGTCGAACCTGGCCATGTATTTGGTCAGCAGAAAAATAAAGATAGCGTCGGCGTCCGATAAATCGGCTTTCCAAAAATTTCCCCACCGTACCTTTACCAGCCGGCGATACCTGCGCGTAGTAAGCCAGGCGTAGGCGAACATGAATGGATTAAGCTCGTAACCGACTGATTTTATGCCACGCCGGGCGGCGGCTTTTAAGAACCGGCCGTCGCCGCAGCCCAGGTCGTAGACCGTCTGGCCTTTTTTTAGGTCTAAAAGGTCCAGCCCGGCATTTACGTGCGGGCTTAAGCTGGGAAAGTACGGCGCGCCGAACAGCAGCACGAAGCTGTAAGCAGCTATCAGCAGAATCGCCAGCCCCCAGACAATCCAGAACAGCGTGTTAAGTTCAGTCACTTTCGAATTTTACGGCTATTTTTTTAACTTTGTTTTCGGCATCTTTTAAGAACTGCTCCATGCGGCCGAGTAATTCCATGGCTTCTTCATATTTGCCGACAGCCTGGTCTAAATTGACCTGGTCGCTTTCAAACCACTCCACCAGCGCGTTGAGCCGGTCCGCCATCTGGCTGTATGTAGCCGTTTGCTTTGCTTTTGCCATCACTGTACCTTTGCGCCTATTTTACCATCGCTCAGCTGGATATCCAGGCTGTCGCCTGCCCGCAGCCCTTTGACGCTGGATATGTTCCGTCCTGCCCGGCTGACGATGGCATAGCCGCGTTTTAGAGCGGCCCGCGGGTCGAATACGCCGATAAGCTTCTTGTGGGAATCCAGCAGTTTGAATTTGTCTGAAAGCAGCAGAAATACTTGACTTGTTAAGTATTCCCTGCTCTGGCGCGACTCGCGGACAGCCGATTCAAGGCGCTGCGCCACAAGTTCGGCAATTGTTTTTTTGGCTACGCTAAGGCCGGCCAGCGTCTCGCTGCGGCTGGGTACTGCCAGCTGTGCGGCGTTGGTAGGCGTGCTTGCCCGTACATCCGCCGCCAGTTCGGCTAAACTGACATCCACTTCGTGGCCGACGGCTACCAGCGTGGGAATCCGGCTGGCGGCTACCGCCCTGACCACCCGCTCGTCGCTGAAAGCTGCCAGGTCTTCGGCGCTGCCGCCGCCGCGGGTTATCACCAGGATATCCACCAAAGTCGGCATTTGGTTGAAGTGCTCAATTGCCCGGATTATCTGCGGGGGGGCTTGAGCGCCCTGCACGTACACGTCAATCAGCTGGATTTCCACGCCGCCCCACCGCTCATTCAGAATCTTTATGAAGTCGGCGTAGGCCGCAGAAGCGGCCGCCGTTATCAGGCCGATAGTCATAGGCAGCTGCGGCAGGGGCCGTTTGCGCAGCGGGTCGAACAGTCCCTCGGCCTCCAGCTTGGCAGCCAACAGGTCGGCGGCTTTTTTGATTGAGCCTTCGCCGGCCGGAGTGATGCTGCGGGCATTTATGCTAAAGCCGAACCGCGGATGCAGCCGCGGAGATCCTGCCACCCTGACTTTCATTCCGTCTTCCAGCGGTCCGGGCAGCATGTAGACCGTGCCGAAGAATTTGATACTGGCGGCTTCGTCCTGAAGATCAAAATAAATCCAGCGGTTCTTGGATACTCTAAAGTTGGTGAGTTCGCCCTCTATGGTCACGCTGGGATAAGCGGCTTCCAGGGTCTGGTTAAGGTAGGCCGCGAAATCAGACGGGCTTAGTATCAGCTCTTCCATCAGCCGGGCTTATTCAGGCCGGCTCGCAGCGCTTTTTGGTAAAGATAGTAGCCGGGCGCCAGCTGGATGGCCATATTTATTACGCGGTACATGATAGTCACGGGGATACTTAGACCGGCCGGGATGCCGGTAGCCACCAGTACGGCTGTCATTAGGCCCTCGTAAATACCTATCCCTGCCGGCAGCACCGAAACCAGCCCGGCAAAGTTAGCTACCGCGTAGGCCAGGATTACCGCTCCCACGTTCACCAGCCGGCCAAAGGCGATATAAACCACATATACCGCCGCGATCTCGGTTGCGTTGGCAATCATCATGTACAGGAACGGCATTTTTAAATCCCGCCAATTCTCTTTCATCAGCCGGTAATTGTCGTGCAGCTCGTTAAAAGCTGTCTGGGCGCCCTTGATATTTATAGTTTCCGGATTCTTGCGCCGCACCAGGCCGATTAGCTTATTAAGCAGCCTGGTTATAAACGTTAAGAAAGAATTGATGCGGCTGCGGCTTTCAATCATGTAGATGAACCCGATGGTACCGACTACCAGAAGAGTAATAAGCGAACTGGCGACCACCATCACAAGGTTGTTGACATGGCCGCGCAGGGCCAGCAGAAAGACGCCGATTATCAGCAGCGGCTGGAAGCTGGCATACAGCAGCAGCAGCTTCATAAGCTGGCTAAGGGTTGATTTTGGCCCGCTGACGCCGTAGGCACGCATGCGTACCGTAAAGTAGCTGATGCCGCTGATTCCGCCGCTGGGAAGGATATGGTTTACGAAATTAAGCTCCAGGTTCAGCCGGTACATATCTCGGTACCGTACGTTCTGGCCAAGGATTTTTAAGAACCGGACGTACATCCGGGCATAGGCATCATAATTAAGGGCTTCTACCGGTATTATCAGCAGCAGAGCCAGGCTGTTAACCTGTTTTATGTTTTCTATTACCCCGCCTATGTCTTTGCGGACACCGTAAATAAGCGCCGCCAAGGCGATGAATGTCAGGGCCGTTAACGCCGTCCGCCATTTGGACCTCTTAATCTTATGAGGCTCGCTCTCCATCTACTTAGATTATACTTGAATGCAGATGAAAGAGTTTGAAGCGAAAACGGTCTGTATACTTGGACGCCTGCCGGCTTTAGGTATAGCCGAACTGGAGAGCCTGTTCGGCGCCGAACACGTACGTCCGCTGGACGGCCATGCCTTTTTGGATGTCCCCGCCGAAGACATAAATTTCAAAATGCTGGGCGGGACAATAAAGACCGCCCGTATCTTGGCTAAAGTCCCTTCTACGCGCTGGGAAGACCTTGCTAAGTACCTTGTCGATAACGTACCGCAGCACATGCGATACCAACCGGAAGGCAAATTCACATTCGGGCTTAGCGTTTACGGGCTTAAAATCTCCGTCAAACAGATTGAAAGGACGTCGCTGGAAGTAAAGAAAGCCATTCGCCAAACCGGCAAATCGGTACGTGTGGTCCCCAATAAAGCCCTGGAATTAAACAGCGCCCAGGTCCTTCACAACAAATTGACCCAAAAAGGCGCCTGGGAACTGGTTTATATAAAAGAAGGCGGCCACACCCTGCTGGCCCAGACACTGTTCGTCCAGGATATCGAAGCCTACGGCGCCCGCGACCAGGCGCGCCCGGCACGCGACGCCCGGGTAGGGATGCTGCCGCCAAAGCTGGCCCAGACCTTAATCAATCTGGCGGTGGGCATGCCTGACGGTGACCCTGCCGTCGTGCTGGATCCTTTCTGCGGCACCGGGGTAATCCTGCAGGAAGCATTGCTGATGGGATATGACGCCATAGGGACCGACATAGACCCTCGGATGGTTGAGTACAGCAAGAAGAACCTGGATTGGCTGCGCGGCAAATACCCGGTCTTGCAAGGAAATGTAAGTATATCCCAGGCGGACGCGACATCGCATGAATGGTCCGGATTCACTGTCGTAGCCGGCGAGGCTTTTCTGGGACGGCCCTTGGCCCGGTTCCCTGCCGAGGCTGATTTAAAACAGATAATGTCTGATGCTAATACGATAATCAGGAAGTTCTTAATCAATCTTAGCCATCAGCTATCCGCCGGCCAGGCGGTATGTCTGGCCGTACCGGCGTGGCGCCGGCCCGATGGCAAGCTTATCGCGCTGCCGCTTATTGACCATTTAACAGAGATGGGGTACAATTACTGGGACTTAAAACACGTGCGGCGGGAGGACCTGGTTTATTACCGTGAAGACCAAATCGTCGCGCGACAGATATTAAGGCTAAGGAAAGCATAATCATATGTCACATGTTAAGGCTGGCGGTTCCAGCAAAAACGTCCACGACAGCCCCGGCCAGCGCCTGGGCGTGAAGGTATTTGGCGGGCAGCCGGTGAAAGCCGGCGATATCATAGTTCGCCAGGTTGGTATGACAAAGCGTGCCGGCGCCGGCACTTTTATGTCCCGTAATTTCTCTATCCACGCCGCCAAAGACGGGGTCGTACAGTTTAATCAGCGCCGCGTCAAGAAATTCAGCGGCCGCAGCATGCCCCGCACCGAAGTTACTGTAGAGTAATTAGCCTCTTAGCATATTATGAGACGACCTGTTAATCAGGTCTGCCGAGGCTGCAATTGACTGAGCGGCTACGTTCATCTGCGATGAGCTCTGGTTCATCCCTCCGACTGCCGCATGGATATCCATAGCGGACTTTGACATCAGCTCGGCATTTACCCTGCCGCCATACATCAGCGCCAGATCACGGTCACCGAGCCTGACAGCGGCTTCGTATGCTTTAGAGTAAACTCCGACTTTATCGTATTGCCTTACTCTTTCCAGAGCAGTAACGGCTGACATTAATGACGGGGCGTCCGTGGCTGTTTCTACGGCGGCGAGTATCTGATTATAATCAGGCTGCTGTTCTGCGGAAGGCGCATCTACTGCGGCCTCTGGAGCCGGTTCCGGCTGCGGCGGGGCGGCTTCCGGGACGGGAGGCATGACTTGGTGTTCCCCTTCACCCATATTATTTTCCTTTCGTTTTTATTTTTATTCAGCTGAGAATGATTTTATGTCAAATATTTTACAAAGTAAATGCTACTTGTTAGCAAGGGCGGCCTTAATGAAGGCCGTGAACAGCGGATGCGGGCGGCCGGGACGACTGCGGAATTCCGGGTGCGCCTGTGTACCTAAAAAGAATGGGTGGTCAACGGCTTCTACCATCTCTACCAGGCGTCCGTCTGGCGAGGTGCCGCTGATTTTTAAACCCCATTCCTGGTATTGTTCGCGGTAATCATTGTTAGCTTCGTAACGGTGCCTGTGGCGCTCCGCGATTTCAGCCTGCCCGTAAATCTTACGGGCTTTGGTGCCGCCGGCCAAGACGCACTTCC
Source organism: uncultured Candidatus Saccharibacteria bacterium (assembly GCA_946478715.1). Next base: position 6,450 of record CAMLDA010000028.1, read on the forward strand.
AGTCGCCCAGCCGCATGGTGCCGCCGGTATTTTCTTTGCCGACCTGCTCTTCCATGGTGCTGATTACCGGATTAGGCGTCACCGGATTAAATTCGGTTGAATTAGCCTCTGCCAGCCCGGCTTTCCGGGCCAGAGCGATGATAGATATCTGCATACCTAGGCAGATGCCCAGATACGGCAGCCTGTTGTCATAGGCGTATGCCGCCGCCCAGACTTTTCCTTCTGAGCCCCTGCTTCCAAACCCCGGCAAGCCCACTACGCCATGCATATCTTTTATCACTTCCCTATACTGTTTATCTTTTTCCAGCTGCTCGGCGTCAATCCAGGTAATTGCAACGTTGACATCGCTGGCCCAGCCTGCCGATTTAAGCGCTTCTGTCAGGGACATATAGGTGTCCTGGTTATCCAGGTATTTGGCGATCAGGCCGATTCTGACTGTTTTGCGGTAGTTAGTCTGGGCGCTTTTGACTACCCGTTTCCAGCCCGTTAAATTAACCGGCATCCGGCGCAGGCCAAGACGGTTTGTAATAACATCGCCGATGCCGCTGTCTTCCAGGGTCAAGGGTACCTGATAGATTGTTTTGGCATTAGGCAGTAAAACTATCGCTTCTTTGTCCACTCCCGAAAAAAGGCTAAGTTTGGCCAGGATGGACTTGGGCGGTTTCACTTCTGAGCGGGCTACCAGGACATCCGGCACTATACCCAGCCCCCGCAGTTCCCGCACGGCGTTCTGGGCCGGCTTGGTCTTGAATTCACCGCTGGCTCCCAGGAAAGGCACGTAGACCACGTGGACGAACAGGCAGTTTTCCAGCCCGACGCGCAGCGCCAGCTCCCTGATTGCCTCTATGAAGCTAAGCGACTCGTAATCGCCTACCGTGCCGCCGACTTCAACTATATGGACGTCAAAGCCCTTTCCGGCTTTGATTATGGTTTCCTGGATATGGTTGGTGACGTGGGGGATTATCTGGACGGTCTTTCCCAAGTATTTACCGGCCCTTTCAGCGTCAATAACTTCCCGCAGGACACGGCCGGACATCAGACTGCTGGCCGATGTGAGCTCTATATCCAGAAAGCGCTCGTAATGCCCAAGGTCCAGATCGGTTTCGGCGCCGTCAAAAGTAACAAAACATTCGCCGTGCTCCGCCGGGTTAAGCGTGCCGGCGTCCACGTTAAGATAAGGATCGCACTTTTGGATGTTTACGGACAGGCCTCTGGCTTTAAGGATAGTG
>CAMLDA010000029.1 GCA_946478715.1 uncultured Candidatus Saccharibacteria bacterium
GATCAAGATGCCTGTGGGGTTATTTTTGGGCAGCCTTATAGGCAGATAGGTTTTGGGCGGCCGGCGGCGAGCCTGTTTATCTGCCCAGAACTGGTCGCGCGCAGTCACCGTAGGGATGATAGCGAAGGCATACTCCGGTACAGGTGTCGGCACCGACCATTCAAGCGTCCGGCCGTTCCAGGGGTCAGGGCCAACCATATGGTCCTTGCGGCTTATTACGCTGACTCCCAGCTGTAGCAGCTGGCAGATGCCTCCGATAGTAAGCACCCCCACGCCAATGGCGGCTACAATGAACAGCGGCTGCCACCCAAGGCTTGCGTCATAATGATCCATCCGCCGCGTCGCGCCCATCAGGCCAAGGATATAAAGCGGCCCGAAGGCTAAAATGAAACCGGCAATCCAGAATTTGGCGGCCAGCTTGCCCAGGGCTTCGTTCAGGCTGAATCCGATGAACTTAGGGAACCAGTAGGTGATGCCTGCAAAGAACCCGAAGACCACGCCGGTTACTATCATGGTGTGGAAATGAGCCACCAGGAATAAGCTGTTATGAACCTGGAAATCAATCGGCGGCACGGCCATCATCACTCCCGTTACGCCCCCTAGCGTGAACAGGAATACGAAGCCCAGGAACCAGAGCATGGGAGAAGTAAGCCGTACCCTTCCCTTGTACATTGTGAACAGCCAGTTGAATATCTTTACTCCTGTCGGTACGGCTATGAGCATTGTCGTGATACCGAAGAAAGCGTTTACGTCAGCTCCGGCTCCCATGGTAAAGAAGTGGTGCAGCCAGACGGTGAAAGACAGCAGGACTATCCCCCAGATGGCCCAGACCATCGAGGTGTATCCGAACAGCCGCTTGCCGGAAAAAGTCGATACTATCTCTGAGTAAACCCCGAATGCCGGCAGGACTAATATATAAACCTCAGGATGGCCCCAAGCCCATATCAGATTCACATACATCATGGGGTTGCCGCCGGCCGTCGAGGTAAAGAAATGGAAGCCGAAAGCCCGGTCTAGGAACAGCAGAGTCAGCGTGACGGTAAGGATTGGAAACGCGAAAGCCACCAGCACCAGGCTGCCGAACGCGCTCCAGGTGAACATCGGCATCTTCATAAGGCTCATGCCGGGCGCCCGCATCTTTATGATTGTCGTTATGAAATTGATACCTGACAGCAAACTGCCGATACCGGCGATTTCCAGGCTCCATATCCAATAATCCACCCCTACTCCGGGACTGTATGCCAGTTCCGATAGCGGCGGATAGGCCAGCCAGCCGGCTGCCGAGAATTCACCGACTACCAGCGAAGTGTTTATAAGGGCCATACCGGCGGCAAATAGCCAGAAGCTGGCGGCATTAAGCGTCGGGAACGCCACATCGCGCGAGCCTATCTGCAGCGGCATAACCAGGTTTATAAGGCCGAACATAAGCCCCATGCCTACGAAGAAAATCATTATCGTCCCGTGAGCCGAAAAGACCTGCTGGAAAGTATCGGCCGAAATCACGCCGTGATGGCTGCCGACTGAAGTCGCCTGCTGGGCTCGCATCATTATGGCGTCAGCCAGGCCCCTTGCCAGCATCAATACCGCTACCAAGATGTACATGATGCCGATTTTTTTGGGGTCGACGGTTGTAAGCCACTCGCGCCAGAGCCATTTCCAGCGGCGTTTATAAGTAATGAAAGCGGCCGCCAAAACCAGCATCGCAACCATTGATATGGCCCCGCCGATAGTGACAATTTCTTTTGGGAAGGCATCGGTATTCAGTTTTCCAAGCAGCGCCGAAGCGAAACTAATCATGCTGGTGCTCCGTCTCTTGGCCGGCATGCTGTACCGGCGCCATATATTTATCAAGCACGCTGCCGTATAAGCCCGGCTGGACCGAAGAATAATGGGTAACCGCAACATCCGTGCCGGGTTTCGCCAGCGTGTCATAGGCTTTCAGGTCCAACAGGGGGCCTGAGCTTTTCATCTGATTCATCCATCCGTCAAACTCATCGCTTGGCAGCGCCGTGACCGTGAAATCCATCGCTGAAAAGCCGCGCCCGCTGATATTGGCCGAACGACCCTGGTAGCTGCCGGCCTTGTCCGCCTGAAGGTTCAGCTGGGTATCCATGCCCGGCATGGAATATATCTGGCCTCCTAAGGCCGGGACCCAGAATGAATCCATCACCGTATCGGATGTCACATGGAAATTAACAGGCTGCCCGATGGGCACGTCTATCTTATTGACCGTGGCGATACCCTGGTCCGGATAAATGAACAGCCACTTCCAGTCCAAAGATATGACCTGTATCTTAAGCGGCGGCTGGCTGCCGGCCAGAGCTTTGAAAGGATCCAGGGCGTGCGCGCTGTTCCAGGCCACGACAGAAAGAATGGTTATGATTACGCCCGGAATGGCCCACCAGGTCAATTCTATGAGCCTGTTCCCGTCCCAGTCAGGGCGGTAGTCGGCTTTATGATTATCGGCCCGGTATTTGGCGGTTATAAAAATAGTCAGCGCAAAGACCGGTATGACAACTATAGCTGACAATATGGAGGCTATAAGGATAAGGTGCTTTTCATTGCCGCCAACCGGCCCTGCGGTCTCCAGGACGGGTATCTTTACGCTGCTCAGATAATATGCCGCCGCGGCTACTGCAATAACCAAAATAGCGGATACGAACAAGGTTTTGGTTTTCCCGCTCATGCTTAACTTCTACTATATCAGTTTTTGCGCATCAGGATAAACCGGGCAGCGTAATGCCGGCGAACCTTTTCAGATATTCCTGCGTGTCCGGCAGCCCGTTCAGCGCTTCGATAGCGGCTTTATGAAGACGGACTGCCTGATCCCTGGCCGGCCGAAGCTGGCCGGCCTTGAACTCACCGTCTTTGATGTCGTCGAGTATCTGGTAGGCCTGGCCGTATTTTTGCCCGAATTCAGCCAAATGTCCGATCTGATCCTCTTCTCTTTTTGCCAGCCAGCCGCCAATTATAGCCGCCGCGCTGAATAAAGAGCCGGTCTTTAGCCGGCAGACCTCAAGATAGGCGCTGTCGTCCGGCAGGAAACCGGTTTTAAGCCCTGCTTGCCGGAACTCACCCTCTATCATCAGGGCCACAGTGTCAGCTAAGACCTGGGCAGTCTGTCTTCCCTGTCCGGCGGCGATCGCCATCGCGGAGCCTAAAAGCAAATCTCCGCCCAAAAGATACCGTGCCGTCTCGGAGGTGTCCTTATCTAAAACGTCATCATGCATCTTTGAGGCCTGGTGGACCAGTTCTATGGCCGCGGCGGCCCGCAAGACCGGGGTTCTTGATTGCGCGCCCGCTGCCAGTATCAGAAGGATCGGCCGCAGCCGTTTACCTCTCTTTATGCGGCGCATTAAAAACCCCTCCATACCGGATCCTACTGCATCCCTGATAATCTGGTCGACACGAGACATACCGCCGCTAAGTCCAGGCGCGTCCAGCATGGTAATGATTCGTTCGCGGTCCACTTCTACTGCTTCATTCTGTTCACGGCGGCGATGATGCCGGAGTAATCCCCGAGCCCGGCCGCGGGAGTCAGGGTATCGCCGCTGTAATGAGTGCTGGCAAGGTAATTAATGCCGTTTAAGTCCCTTAGGCTCAGCGATTCCAGTTTTGAGCTTGGAATGTCGTTGAAGGTAGAGAATATTGTCCTGATTTCGTCGGCTTTGATGTCGGTACGGATGTTGTCCGAGGCGGCCTGTAAAATACGGCCGTTCTTAAGAGGGTTCAGAATCAGCTTCCAGTTAAGCTTATCCTTAATAGCCGTGAAAACCTGGCGCTGATGTTGGGTACGGTCAAAATCGCTCTGGCCAAAGCCATAGGCATAAAGGCCGCAGCCGCAGGGGTCGCCACGCGCCCGCGTGAGGTTCAGTGCGGTCTGACCGTCAATGACATGCTTGCCGTTGCTGAGTTTAAGCGGGCCGCCATCGGCCTTGCTGATATTAGGATCATATAAACCTCTTGGGTCATTGCTGTGTATATCCACGGTGATACCGCCAAGCGCGTCAACCGTTTGCCTTACCGCCGCGTAGTCAATCAGCGCGTAATAACCTATAGGAGTATCAAAGTCCTGGCTTACGATGCCTGCCAGCAGCGGCATTCCGCCGTCTTTATAGGCCTCGTTTATCTTGCCGTAGCCAAAACCGGGTATCTTAACGTACAGATCACGCGGGATGCTCAGCATGAATCCGCTGTGCTTTGTGCCATCCATGCTTAGAAGTATTATCGAGTCCGTAAGCGTTGAGCCGGGGTGGCCCGGGTCATCAATCGAATAGCCTACCAGCAGCACGTTCACCCGCCCATAGTTGTCGGTTTTGACCGGCCGCGAATTCATCAGTTCCAGAAGGCTGCCGGACCCGAACATCTTGCGGCTGGCGGATGTTATGTTCCGCGCATCCCAGGCAGCGATGACAACGCTAAAAATGATGGCGGCGGCGAGCAGGATCACAAAAGTGCGCAGGATAATTTTTCGCCAGCCCGCCGGTTTCAATTCGATGGGAGCTTCCGGCTCCGGTTCGGAACGCCTGTCGTTATCGCCCGGCCGGTAGGAGCTGTAGCGCGGCGGTATGGCCCGGGCGGAGGCTTTTTTAGCGGCTGGTTTCTTGGCCATAGCTAAATATTACTATGAGGATGGCAGGAATACCTTGAAAACCGTTTTCTTCCCCGGTGTGCTGCTGACCTCGATATGGCCGCTGTGGGCATCAACGATATTTTTGGCTATCGCTAGGCCCAGCCCGTAGCCATCGGCCCCGTCCTTATGGCGCGAACTGTCCGCCCTGAAGAAACGGTCAAAAATATGAGGCAGGTCGGCCCGTTTTATACCGATGCCATGGTCCTCTACCCCAAGGACCCCCAGTTTGCCTCGCTGGAAGCTGCTTATCACGATTTCTGAACCATCGTGGCTGTATTTTATGGCGTTATCTATCAGGATGGCCGTTAATTCGGTAAGGCTGTCCCGGTCCCCTAGCACATTAAAGTCGGACGTCTTGTCGCTGATAGTTATCTGTCGTTTATCGGCTGCCTTCAGGTATCTCTGGACGGCCGCCTCCGTTATATCGCGTACAGATACCGGGCCGCGCGCTGCGCCTCCCTGCCGCCCGGCGAGCCTCAGCAGGCCTTCGGAAAGGGCTTTCAATTTACCGATTTCCTCAAGATTGCTTTTCAGCAGACCGATGGCCTGTGATTTGGACAGGGATTTATCACGAAGAGCGACTTCATTTTCGGTCTGGATGGCTGTCAGAGGCGTCCGCAGCTCATGGGAGGCGTCGGAAGCGAAGCGCGCCTGGATGTTAAGAGCCTCTTCGATGGGGTCCAGAGTGCGGCGAGCCAGCCAATAACTGGCGGCTCCTCCTCCCAGCAATACCAGCAGATTAAAAACGATTAAGTTGGCTTTCAGATGGCTCAAATCTTCGTTCAGCTGCCTTTGGCGCAGCGCCCCGTAATCGCCTGCTTCATCCGGGCCGATAAGATTATTGAAATAGCCGATTTGGCGGTTGACGTTCCGTCCCAGGTCTTCGCTGGAAACATAGTACAGCGACACGCTGAATATAAGGCTGATAATCATGATTATGGCCAGGTACCAGCCGGTAAGCCGCAAGGCGGCGGAACGGAACACTACTTAGCCCCCAGTACATATCCAAAGCCGCGGTTGGTGTGTATAAGCTGCCTGCCGAAGGGTTTGTCAATCTTATTACGCAGGTACCCGATATAAACCTCCACGGTATTGGGCAGGACGTCGGCGTCAAAATCCCAGACATGGGAAATGATACTTTCTTTAGTGAGCACCCGGCCGGGATTGCGCATCATATACTCCAGCAAAGCGAATTCCTTGGCGCTAAGTTTCAGGCTGCGGCCGCCTCTTTTGACTTCGTATCTGACTGGATCAAGGGACAGGTCGGCTACTTTAAGTACTTCGCCGGCCGTAGCCGCCGGCCGCCTCATCAGGGCGCGGATGCGGGCCAGCAGTTCTTCAAACGAAAAAGGCTTTATAAGATAGTCGTCGGCGCCGGCATTAAGCCCCTCTACCCGGTCACGCGTCTGGTCTTTGGCTGTCAGAAGGAGTATTGGCGTGTGTATCCCGGCTTCCCTGACCTGCCGGCATATGCCAAGGCCTTCCATGCTTCCCGGGAGCATCCTGTCAAGAATCATAACGTCGTAAGCCTCATTAAGCGCCGCTCCCAGCCCGGCATCGGCGTCGTATTCGACGTCTACCGCGTAATTTTCCTGGGTAAGGCCCTGCTTGATGGCGTTCGCTATCTTATGTTCATCTTCAACGACAAGTATTCTCATACTCTAATTCTACCGGAGTAAATCTGAAAACAGGCTGAACGTTTAGCCTAAACCAAAGTGCTCCAGTAGTACCAGAACCGCTTCAGTATCAGCAATATTATTATCAAAAACCAAACTATGACTATGTCGGCGTGATGCCTGCGCAAAAATGCGGCCGGCTTTCCCATAACGGGCGGCAAGGATATATTTCCTTCATCCAGATTATATAGGGTGGCATACCAGAACATCGGTATGGTGCAGGCCCAGACTATCATGCAAAAGATACATAAGGCGCCGATACGATAAAGAGTCTGGAATTGCAGCCAGGTAACAAAGGCTACCGCAAACAGAAGGCCGGCTTCTGTGAGGCGCCAGAACCATCTGGCGAACTTGGCGCCGGCGAGCATGGCGGCGCCTATGGCTGCTACGGCGGCATAGCCCGCTACCCCCAGGAAATAGTTTGGAAATCCGAATGCGTGCGCCTGGTTGCTGTCGGCGACATTCGTGCAGCTTAATATCGGATTAAGATTGCACGCTGGAACATATGCTGGGTTTTTCAGCCGGTCGAACACCTCTATGGACAGCATGATGGAAGCAATAAGGGCTATAGCCCCGGCTACCAGCAGCAGCCAAGGTAAAACGGCTTGCAGGCTGGAAGCGGATTGGGCGCCGGGCTTGGATTTAGCCATGTTATTTGGAGTTTAACATATCCATCATGGTTATCCCGTACGCTGGCGATTATGTACAATAAAAATGATGCGAAGACATAAAAACAAAAGAAGATTAACCGGCATGCTGGTGATAGCCGTTCTATCGGCGGTCGTTTATCTGCTAATCCCGGCGCCGAAGACGCAGGCGCCGCATCTGGATGATAGCAATCGGCCGCCCGCTTCCCGGATTAAGAACACCGGCCAGGTAGTATTCGATAAGACAAGTTATCCAAACGATCAGGCCGCCAGCTTGTGGGCGGTAGTGAATAAAGGCCGGAGTCTGCCCGGCGATTACGTACCCGCCGGGCTGATCCAGCCGCAGGTAGCGGCTGCCGGCAAAGAGCTGGTACGGCCGGATACGGCCGTTGCCTTAAAAGCCATGTTCGATGCGGCTGCCGGCGATGGGATCAGGCTGGAGGTGGTCAGCGGTTACCGCTCTTATTCCTACCAGCGGCAGGTATACAACGGATATGTTGAGCGGGTGGGTGTAGCGGCTGCCGACACTTTCAGTGCTCGCCCCGGGCACAGCGAACACCAGACCGGCCTGGCGGCGGACATCGGCGCGGTCAGCGGAAAATGCGAGCTAGACCAGTGTTTTGGCAATACCGCCGAAGGCCGCTGGCTGGCGGCTAACTGTGCCGATTATGGTTTCATTATCCGGTATCCTAATGGCAAGGATAAACTTAC